>DYPF01000022.1:21236-24721 GCA_020720105.1 Chloroherpeton thalassium | reverse complement strand
CATATCAGTACGCTAATCCGGAATTAAGAAAAGTAATCGAATCAAATTCAACTAAAATAGTTCCTCTTAAAGATGTCGATGCCGATGAATGGTATGATGAAAAACTATTGGAAGTTGTTAATCATCACAAACATAATCATCCATTAATGAATTCTCAATGGATGTTAGATGATGGTCGTGGATATTGGCAAAACAAAACTCGTGATGCTAACACACTCAAAAAACTAAGTGAAAGCAAATATCATAAATTTATCGAATACGATATCAACGGTGAATTAAAAAAGATTTGGTCAAGCGGAAAAGAAGCTGCAATTAAAGTCTTTAAAGATTATACTGTTGTTGATGGCGGTGGCAGTTCTCGATTATATCGTGTCTGTAGATGTCAATCCATACGCAATAGATTTTATCATAACTCATATTGGCTCAAAGAAACCGAACTAATAAAATTTTTCGGACTAATACCAAAAAAGATAAATATCAGTGCTATTATTAATGAAGAAAAAAGAAAAAAAAGAATCGCATATAACAATAGAGCAGTTAAATTAAACGGCAGACGTAATCTACAAACAATTAGTAGGTATTCAGTGGAAAGATTAGACGATAAAATGAACGTCATTGAAATCTATCTAAACATAGATGAGGCAGGGTTTAAATTAAAAATTTATCCCCGTACAGTTAAAAGATTATGCACAAGTGGCTGTGTTAAAAATTCTAAATATAATCTAAGATATGGCAGTAAAATAAAACAACCATTCGATGTAACATATCCAAAATACGAAATATTGCCACATATTATACCCGGAAATTCAGAATATGTTAAAACCAGAACATATAAAACTGTCGTAGAATATAATGAGTTAGGCAAAATTATCAATACATATGATAACGTTTTTATTGCAAGTGAAAAACTTAATATCATACCAGTTAATATCAGATTCATTTGTACCTATCACCCAAATTTTAGAGATGATAAAAAATATCCTATTCTTAGATATGGTGAAAAAAAGAAAGTTAAATTAAATTAACTGGCGGTTACGTCTCCTTGCGATTATAAAAAATTATAAAAAATTATAAAAAAAGCAAATACAACACCAAACACTAATAATTGTACGTTAAATTTACTTATATATTGCTTATATGTTAATAGAATACGAAAAGAATATTCGGTAATCGATATGTATTTATATTAAATAATTTATTGTAAACATCCATATCATGGCTAAAATACTTAATAACCTACATAAATCCATCTTCTACCTGCAAAAGGCTATTAATGAAGAAGGAATATATGGCTGTAATAACAAACATTTATTGCATGCTTTGAACATTATATGTAATGTAAACGATGAAGACCTTAACAGATTAATTATAAACGATAAAATACAAGACATGGAAGATAATAATGCAAACGATATAAATGATAATATGGAAAATAAAAAATTAGATGTTGGTGAACTATATGCCTATATCACCAAACATATGACTGCCGAAGAAGCATTGACGATTCTACTTAAAGGAAAAACTGTGGAATATAATGTATTGAGATTTACAAAAGATAACGAAATACATCCGTTAATGCTTATTGTTATGGCTGCCAATGAAATGGGTTGGAACATAGCTTTAAAAAACTATGACGATAATGCTGACGAAGATGTAGAAGGCATTATTGTGGGTACTGAAGAATACCTAAACTCTGTCTTGGATATGGAAGACAACAATAACAATAATGCGTGCTGTGGTGGCAATACATGTCAAGGCTGTTCTACTTTAGATTCTGACCCAAATGATAGTGATGCCAAATCTATTGATGGTAATGATTTAAGAATGGCATAATATGAAAACAACAGTAAAAAGAGGTGATGTTATCTTATGTAAATCCGCATTTGATGAATCCGAAAATTTAGTTATCAATGTCGATAAATTTGGCGGTGGCAAAATAATTGATATGAACGGTATTGAATATTTAATTCGTGATTTGAAAAATAAATATAAATCATTTCACGTAATGAGATAAATAAAAATACTAACTGAAAATGAAAAAATATACAATAGAACTTATCATCAACGAACAGTCTGATGAATATTTCGAAGATATAACCAAAGACGGAAATACTGGTTGTGACGAAATACTTAAATTCGTTAAAGAACAATTCGAAGAATATGATATTGAAGTTAAATTAACTAAATTTGAAGATAATGATTAGTATGAACCTAATTACAAAACTATTATCTAAACTTAAAGATAAATATAACACTTTTGGCTTTAAAGTATCTGATACACATAAGTTTGATGTTAATGAGATTAAATCAGTCGCTGTTGGTGAACGTGATGAAAAAGGTTTTGCCGATGTATATGTCAATGGCGAGAAAACCAATTGTAAAATGTTAATCTTTACCCCTGAACAAATTAATAAACTTGAGAAAATCAAAGCCGATTATAATAAATATAATAAATAACAAATGTTAGCATATAAACTCTGCCGTCAATTAAAAAATGGTAATATAACACCTTTATTCATTAAATCCTGAAAAATTTTTCTGGAAAAAATCTGACCTTTAAATATTGGCTAAGTTGCTGGTGTTCAGGGATTTTACAAAAGATTAACACTATATTTGATTAACACTATATTTTTACCCATACCAAAAAAATTTTCCAGAATTTTTTGACCTTTCAGAAGTTACGGGTGTAGCACCCCAGCCCCCTGCAAGCCCCTGTTACCGGGGGGTCAAGGGGGGAGGGATACGGAGGGGGAGTGCCTTATTTAGAATTGGTATAAATAAGGGTAGGTCGTCAGTCCTACCCTTATTTAGAATGGTTCTAATTAATCTCAAGTGTTTCGCCTTGCATTTTTACCGATTGGATATTTTCAACAATAAAGGTGCGGAATTTTTCAGTGCGTAAATCCAAATGTTTTTTGATTGCAGTTTTAGCGAGTGTTTTGTCTGAACTATTAACACTTTTGTAGGTACCTGCAACCAAAACTTTTTTGTTTATATGCTGCCCAAAGATATGAAATAAACCCGTTTCCTTGTGCATTTTGATAGCACTTGTAATATGTAAATAAGCATCTGTTTGCGCTTGGCTTTGTGCGGTTCTATTTGATAGGTCAGCACTTAAATTTTTGGTAGCAGAAACAATCATTTCAGCAAGGGCAATTTTAACCGTTTCAAGGTCAATTTTTGTGTTAAAGGCAATATCTTTAACATCTTTGTCAGTACAAGCATTTAAACGGTTTAAATCCGATTGTTTTGCGTTTTCCACACTAATACCCACATTTAAGGTATGGTTAGCAATTTCACCACTTGTTTTTGCCTCATAATTATTGATAGAAATAAAGGTTACACCATTTAAGCCATCAAATTTGTCGAAGAATTTTTTACCGTTTTTCATTGCTTTAAGTTTTAAAATGTTTACTTTAATACACCTTTATACGTGTACGTTTCAATAAGGTTACAAGGAAAGTAAACTATTTTTAATTTAAAAT
>DYPF01000022.1:17682-21136 GCA_020720105.1 Chloroherpeton thalassium | reverse complement strand
AAATGAACAAAGGTTCTTATTTAGATTGAATATAAATAACGGTTTTAATTAAAAATAGTTATAATAATTCCAAACCTTATTGAAACGTACACGTATAAAGGTGCATAAAGCAAACGAAAGCAATTAAAAACATAGTATAAACATTAAAAACGCAACATCATGAAAGCAACTAAAAAAGTACGGTTAAATGCAATTGCATTAAAATTAGCTCACAAACAATTGAAAGCAATTCCAATGGTTCAAAGGACTGGAAAAACGTGGTCAGAGTGCCTTAAAAGTGCATGGGCAATAGTAAAAAACAGGCCTGTTTTAAACTTTGATGATATTTATAAACAATACTACAAACAAGTTTTGTTTTTTATCAATGGCAATATTAAGCTGATGGATATTAGCGAAGATATTTGTAGCGAGGTTTTTATGAAAGTTTACAATAATTTAGATTACTATACACCTGAAATGGGCAAAATAAACACTTGGATATATGGCATAGCTAAAAACCATGTTATTGACTACATTAGGAAAAATAAAAAATATTCCACTACCACAAACATAGAAAATTATGTTAGTGATGAGGGAGAAGTATTTTTTACTACAACTGATAACCACACAGCCTGCGAACTTGTTGAAAATAAGGAAATTAACGACAAAATTATGGGTGCAATTAACAAGCTATCTGATAGCTATAAACAAGTGGCAATATTACATTTTATTGAAGAGAAGAACTATTCCGAAATATCCGAAATTTTTGATTGGTCGGAAAGCAATACCAAAATAATGATATTTAGAACAAAGCAAAAATTACAAGCTGAATTAAAGCACGAATATTGCCTATTGTAGGGCAATATTCGTGCAATGTACCATTAAGATAGGGCAATGTACCAAAATAGCAATATAATACCTTAAATAGGCTTAAAATGAGTTTACAATGTTCAATGTACAATGATTAATAACTATAAACATACCACAATGAAAGCAAAGCAAATATTAACTACACTATTATTTTTGGCAATTACTATAATAGTTTTATCAATAGTTGTATGGTTTTTTATATGGGCAATGAAAAACGCTAACTAATTTAGATTAAAAATAGTTAGCGTTCCTTGTAACTATATCAAACCAATTGCGTATAAGAGTATATAAAACAAACATAGTACAAACCTTAATAATTAAAGCAATGAAAGCAACAAAACCAGTAGTAAGAACTTTAGGCGAAATCTGTGAAGATATACGCAAGGATTGGCAAAAAATGCACTTTGGCGCAATACCTTATTTTCAAGCTATGAAAAGTTTGAATAGTGTTACTGATACTTATGGCATGGACAGTGGTAAAATTATTGTATTGTATTTTTTATCAAATGCAAGTACATGGAAAGGTGAAACCGCCAAAAGAATTAAATTAGAATTAAAAGAAATGTGCAAATAGCCTTATTCATAAACTCAAAACCCGGTAGTCCTGCTAATACCGGGTTTTTTAATTTAAAATAGTTTGGTTATACTGTAACTAATTCGTTCAATGTACGTATAATAATCAAAGCAATGTACGACTAACTTAATAACTAAAGCAATGGAAACCACAGCAACAGCAACCAAACCAGTAACTAAAAGATTTTATTTTAACACAGGAGTAAGACCTGAAAATGTTTCCAACTTTCCGTATGAGTATCATAGGAAAATTGGTAATGCTATTCACGGTACATTATGTATTCCATTTGATTGTAATGATGTGCCTGAAAATGCCAAATTTGAGTTTGCTTGTGATACCCCAACCTTAAAAGATTATGTACAAAATTATATTGTTCGTGAAATTGTAGGGGGTAATATGATAAGTAAATATGCTTATTTTAGATTGCAAGAATTGTAACTATTGTGGGCAATGTACGTATAATAATAAAAGCAATGTACAAGTATTAACCATTTAAAAAGCAACGTTATGAACTTAGTAGGTGAAATTATTAATGTAACTGAAATAACCAAAAGTTGTAGGCAGTTAGACCCAAATGAATTGGTTGGTTTATTAAAGAGTCAATTGATGAAATTTTGGTCATGGGGTGCAAACAGTTTTACACTTGACAATAAAGCCGATTGTAGAATGTTCAGAATGAAGGTGCAGGGTCGTCATCACAAAGGTTATGTTTATATCTTTGTAAACGGCATGGACTTATTTGATGTATATTTCACAACTGCTTCAACCAATAAGATTAAGACTATCAAAGAGGGATTGTACTTTGATGTGTTGGTAGATGCGATTGATAAGTATGTTGAGTATGTTCCGATATACGGTAATAAATAGGCTTTGTTTTATTATTAAGTTTTAATTAAAAACCCTGTAATCATTTACTGGGTTTTTTCGTATAATGTACCAACATACTGTAACTAATTCAAATTAAAAACGTATAATGATTAATAAAGCAATGTACAAGTATTAACAATTAAAACACTAAGTCATGAGTACAAATTCAAGAATTGCAATCCTAAATGAAAATAATTCGGTTGAATCGGTTTATTGTCATTGGGACGGTTATTTATCTAACAATGGTAACATATTGTTCAACCATTATAAAGATGAAGCCAAAGTAAGGGAATTAATTGCATTGGGGCAAATTAGTTCACTTGAAAAGAATGTTAAACCAATAGGTTCATCACATTCGTTTGAAAATAAGGAAACTGGTTGTACGGTTGTCTATCATCGGGATAGGGGTGATAGTTTAAAGATTGATAAGCATATTTCACTTACTGGTTGGCAAAGACACTCGGAAAGGCGGGAATATAATTACATTTACATTGATGGTAAGTGGTATTATAATGATGGTCATAAAAAAGACCTTAAAGCATTAACCGAATTAACCGAAATTAATACTGCCGAAACAGAATAAATTGATTAGATAATTTAAATTAAAAACCCTGTAACTATTGCGGGGTTTTTTCGTATAATGTACCATAAGCAATGTACAACTAAAACATAAAGCAATGAAAAAAGCAACAGTGTCAATAGAAACGTTCACAGAAAAGTTATCGGGATTGATAGCATCAGGAGTAACCTTTGAAGCAACAGAAACCAATGGTATGATGGTAATTGTATTCGCAGTGGGATTTTAGTGTAACATATTCCTGCAATGTACGTATAAATAAAACAGTGAGGTAGCTCAGTTGGTTAGAGCGAATGGCGGGTGTTAGTGGAACAATAAAAGCACAAATGTTTTTACCATTGCAGTCTAAATGAAATTACATAAGGTCAGTGGTTCGAGTCCATTCCTCACTACAAATTGGCACGGAAGTCGCTATGGAGTTAATGAAAATACATTATTAGTTGACAAAGTAGTTAGGCAGATTTACATACACAGGAAGAGTACCATGAATACGTGTGTCGCACATTATGTTTGGTTGGTTATGTTTGCTTTCAATTAAAACCCGTGTAGTTGCTTTCACGGGTTTTTTCATTGTACATAGTGTAACC
>DYPF01000022.1:0-17582 GCA_020720105.1 Chloroherpeton thalassium | reverse complement strand
GTGTAACCATTTTAATTAAAAAGCGTATAAGAGGTATAACCAATTAAAACATAAGCAAGATGGAAACAATGAAATTTAAAATCGAAATCGAAGTAGATGTAACCGAAGAACAAATGTCTGACGTTATGGTTACTGCTCTTGAAGGTGGCATTAACTATTGGTGTCGCAAAGCCGAAATGAAAAAAGATACTGTTGGTGGTGGATTTGAGGGTGTATCTTTAGAGAATGAAGAAAACCTAATATTTGCATCTGATATTATTGGCAAAGGTGGTATATTAATATTGCACGATGCAGAATCTGACGACACATGGGAATTAAACCAAGAAAAATTATTGAATGGAATTAAAAGATATATGATTGAAGAAAATATCGGTTCAATGGAAGAATTGATTGACAATCATGATGCGGATACTGCCGACCAAATTGTTCAGTATGCCGTATTTAACGAACAAATGTTTGCTTAGGTTTGTTTTACTTGTTGCTTTTAAAACCCCATGTAGTTGCTTTCATGGGGTTTTTTGTTTAAGTTGGTTAGTATTACTACCTAACTTGTAACTATTTTTAATTTAAAACGTATAATAATCATAAGCAATTAGTAATCATTTAAATCATAAACAACATGGCAAAGAAACAATTTAAAATCGGTGAGTATGCAGTAGGTGGAATCATATCCGTTGAAACTAACCCTAAGAATGAAACCGTATCAATCAAAGCATTACACTATGATACAAAAAAAGAAGTGAGAGGTCAAATCTTTTCAAATGAAGACACAAGTTCAATGGACTATTTTTTATTTAACTTAACCTCTTCATATTACACTGGCAAAGTAATGAATTGGATTAAAGCTAACATAAAGTAATTTAAATTAAAAACCCTGTAATAGTTACAGGGTTTTTTCGTATAATGTACTATAAGTAATGTACAACTAAAACCTAAAGCAATGACAAACTTAGAACTTAAAAACAAATTGGTTGAATTGTTTCCTGAATACAAATTCAATGATGTTAATGATGAAACATATTCAATTCATGGTGTATTGGAATTGAAACCAAGAACGTTCCGAGATGGCAAAAAGAATTTGGTTAAAACCCAAAATAGAATTATCTTTGTTAGTTGTGAAATGTACCCTAATACTGATAAGAATTTCAGATATGCGTTAAATTATACCACATCACAAATGAGAATGTATCGTTGTAAAAATTGGTTGGGCAATGAATATAAAAAAGCGTTTGTTAGTGGTAAGACAGATGAAATTTTGTTAAGTGAAATGAAAATGATATTTAACTAATTTTAATTAAAAACCCTGTAACTATTATGGGGTTTTTTCGTATAATGTACTATAAGCAAGTATAAACTTAATACCTAAAGCAATGACAACACTAAAACCAATCCAACCTCGAATCGTAGTCTATGATAATGTAGATGATTCATTCGACCACATTACAATCATTGATACCAAAAATGGTGATATGTATGGTGCAAGCGACCAACCCTTTGCACCGCAAGGTTTTGGGCAATTCTGTGGCAACTTAGTTGATTCTTACATGAAACAAACTTATGGTGCGATTTATGCCAAACGTACGCCAACACAAGTTAAAACCATTGTACTTGAACAATTGGCAATTGCTGATGGCGATGTAAAATGGTTAGGTGTAAGGGTTAAAGATAATGAAACTTTGCCCGAGGGTGTTCAAAAATATATTAAACAAATAATTGAATAGATTTAAGTTAAAAACCCAGTAACCTTTACAGGGTTTTTTCGTATAATAACTATAAGTAATGTACAACTAAAACCTAAAACAATGGCAAGAACTGTAAAAGCAAGTATCGTGGTAATGAGCCACTTATCCGACATAGGTATAGAGTGTGCCTTTAATGACCAAACGAATACAATTAGAACAAGAGCTAATTTCGCAAAGTATATCATACTTCAAACAGGTGGCAACCTCAACCAAGAAATTGATGCTGATGTTATGTATAAGAAATTTAAAGAGAAAACTCCCGTAATGGGATAAGACTTTCCAAAGGGTAAACAAACTTTGGAAACCCAGTCTGGGAGTGTGAACTCGTTTAACCAGAACGACACACTCTCATTTTATTTGTAACTTTTTTAATTAAAAATCGTATAATAAGTATTACTAACCTAAAACATATAAAGCTATGACACTGAAATTAGTAAAGGGACAAGAAGTAACAATCAACGTACCATTTTCATACACTATTGGTGATGAGGGTACTTTCACGGGTAAGATATTGGAAACCATTGAAGACTGCAAGGCAGAAGTACGTGCTGAAATCGAAGACGGTGCATTATCTGATGCTGAAATTCTTATGACTGTTGAGGGTGAATAATATGGAAACAATGATTAAACCCATAAAGCCAAATAAACGAATTATCAATCCAAGTGATTGCATTGGATGTTCATTCAGAAGTAAAAGCAATCGAGTAAACAAGGATTGTAAATCGTGTGGAAACTTTAAAAACTAAATTAAAATGGGTTATGGTAATACTGTAACCCATTTTAATTTAAAACGTATAATAGATATTACTAACTTAAAACAAAACAACATGAATAAATCAATCGTATTATTAAAAAGAGGTTTTGAATCATCAAGTGGTTTAACCCCCGAATTTGCTAAATTCTTTAAAACTTTTAAGAGTGAGTTTACTAAGGAATTAAAATCAATTGGTGCAACTGATATTATCTTTAGCCGTGGGCATTTTTATTTATCTGGGTTTTTTACGATTAATGAGCAAGCATGGTATTTTTCATTATCCGATGTACGTGGTGGGTATAGTATTGGAAATTTATTATATCGTACAGCCAAAGACTATAAAGATTATGGTGGTGGTGGCAATCAATATGTTAAAATTGAAAGTGGTATGGCAAATAGTATTAATTTAAAACGTTAAAGCAATGGCAACACTAAAACCTATTCAACAACGAATTGTAGTCTATGATTAAGTGTTAGAGTTAAAAACAACAACGAATTGCCAAAAATATATTAAACAAATGTTGGAATAATATATAACCATATCAAATTAATTACGTATATTTGATTATTCTTTTTCATATTACACTTAAAAAGTAAATCTAAATTTGTAAACTATGTTGAGTATAAGAGGTTCTCCCTAAAGGGATTGATATATATTAAATAAAAATTAAAAACAATAAAACCGTTGAGGTCGGTAACTGCCCCCCCCCCTATTGGTTGGGGGCAAATATATGAACGCTTGAAATATAGCAATACCTTTCGGTCGGCAATGTCCGAACCCCGATTCACCGATATACCTCATTCCGTTGGTTTTAACCGTGCCATGTTTTAACAAGACAGGGTTTTTTATTGTACATATATGTAACTTTTTTAAATTAAAAACGTATAATAAGTATAAGTAACATATTTAATTAAACTTAAAAACTTAAAGCAATGGCAAATGTAACAGTAGAATCAATGGCAAAAAATGGGTTGGAAGTATGCACCCTTGATGAAATTATGTTCCCTGTTGAAATGGTTGAGGAACAAGAATTTGACTGCAATAGCGATTGCGCCTATAACGTATTTGGTTATTTGGGTGCAGAGCAAAAAAAGACACGTCTGAATGTATGTTCAGATAGGTATGAATTAGTACCTAATTCAAGTATTTTCATGCCTGTACGTGAAACCCTAAAAGAAAGGGGTATTACATTTAAAGAAACCTATATGCACATGAACAATGCAAGGTTTTATGGCAATTTTATGATTGATGGTGCAGACCATAAAGTTAATGGCAATGATGATGATGTTATTAAACCTATGTTAAAGGTGCAACATTCTTACAATGGTTTAACAAAGTATATGATTAGCTTTGGATATTACCGTATGGTTTGCACAAATGGTTTGGTTATTCCTGTTAAAGAAAAAGAAGAGTTTAACGTTTCCATTACTGGTAAACATACGCAATCAATTTTATTGTCAATCAAAAAACTATTCAGTACCATTGATTTGTTTGTGAATGAGGGTCAAAAGTTCTTAGTTAATTTTGATACCCTTGCACAAGCAAAGGTTTTGAATGTTGAGGAACGTATTATTGAAGTAATGAACGCAAGCGGTTTGAGCTTATTGGATAACAAAAATGTAAATACCTTAGATTTTATCGGTGGTGTAATAAGTGATGAAGCATTTAAGTATTACAATGGCAATGCAAACGACTTTTTGGTTTACAATGGTATAAACCAATATATAAACAACAACAAGCTAAACATGAAAGCACCCGAAGTACGTGCCGAAATGGATAAGGCGGTATTGCAATATATGTTAGGATAACCAATGTACAAAACAATTGAAGTGGTGTAAATTTGCACAACTTCAATTGTTTCATATTGTAACTTTTTTAAATTAAAAACGTATAATAGTATAAGAGTAACAATAAGAATTATTAATAACCACTTAAAACATATAAACATGAACGCTATATTATTTGAAACAAAACATAAGGATAAGATTGCAGTTGTTGTTGAAAATTATTCAAAAGAGAATGTACTCAACGCCCTTAGTAAAAACTTAGGTGTTGATATTAATAATATCGAACAATTATCTGCAAGTATGAGTTATGGTATTTATGCAATTAAAATGGGTATGTTTACTGGTGAATCAGTTCAAAGTAGAACCTATATGGATACAAAATATCAACTAACATTTAATGTTGAATATATTATAGTTATCAACTAACCACTAATACTTAAAGCAATGAAAACTAAACAGTTACAAAAATTCTTTGAAGATAATGGTTTTAATGTATATTTAACCAAGCAAGATAATGTACAATGCGCTGAAATTGAAAAATGGACTGATGGTGGCGTGGATATGATTATATGGTTAAACCCATTTACTGTTGATGAATTTAAAGATTATGTCAAAGATTTTGATATTGACGATGAAATTGATTTGCATAGGCAGGCTAAAGACTATTGTAGTGCTTTCACCATTAGACAATCATTAAGCGATTTTACTGATTTCCATAATAATTTGAAAGAGGTTGCTTCAAAACTATAATGTTTTAAATTAAAACCCTTGTAACTATTGCAAGGGTTTTACGTATAATAGATATAACCACACTTAAAGCAATGTACAATGAAACGAATTTATGTTAAAGAGGTTTAATAACCTATGCAGTTGAAACACAAATGTTGGAAACCAATTCCAATTATAATATGTCCATTCGTTTTAGAATGGTTAATGAAAAATTTCCGGCATGTGGTATGATAATTAAGTCAACCGAGAATGTTCGCAAATTCGCTAAGGAAACAATTAAACGTTGGGCAAATAAAACCCCATTAGTATTGTAACTAATTCCGGCAATGTACGTATAATAATCATAAACACATTAAAACATACAGCTATGCCAAAAGTATTAACGACAAAAGAAATTGAAAAGTATTCGGATAAGATGTTCTTGACCTTAACCAAAGTAAAACAATATAGCCTTGAACCATACGGCAAATTTGCTTTGAAATGGAAACAAAGTAAAAATGAAACACCTAATCATATTTGGATTGATGAGGTTGATTTAGACCATAGTGAAGCTATGCCAATGTCCGAAGTACAAGAAAATACAGTTGTTAAAATGATGACACTATTCAAAACAGATATATTGACTGATGGCAGTAGGTATTTTACCCAAACCAATTCAGGTTTAACTCCCATCAGGCACAAGAAACTATCATTGTACGCCAGTGATGAAGCCTTTAAGGAATTGGTTGATGATGGTCATTCATTTGGAAAAAAATGAGTAAAAATAACCTTAAATAGATATGATGTTTGGTTAGATAAGACGTTATTGTTATATAATTCAGAAACGGCTAAAAATGATATTCCTGTTGATGTTTTGCACAATGAAAAACTAATCAGTTCAAATCATTTGAACGATATTAAAAAAAAGAATTGTTAGATTATTTAAACAAAAGTTAATTCAATGCACGAACAAAGATACATATTGTTGCTTATATGTTTGAGTTAGTACGATTGTCCTGTGTAGTTGCTTTCACCGGACTTTCTTTTTATATTAATTTGGGTAGTTTTACTACCCATTAGTATTGTAACTTTTTTAAATTAAAAACGTATAATGTACAAAGAGTAATAATGTACTAACACTAACCATTTAATTTTAAAGTAATGAGTAAACCTAAATTTTATCAATCGAAACTAACCTTAATTAAAGGTAATGTACTTGAAATGGCGTTTCCACGTGCCAAAAATATGACCATGACTGAACGTATGGGTAGTGAAGAAGCTAAATGTACGGAATGTGGTAAAAACGAATGGATGTTATTACCTAAAGAATGTGTGTCGGTCCGTGAGGGTGGAAAACAGTATATTGAATGTTTAAATTGTGGTTCACAAACACATTTGTAACCTACTTAAATTAAAACCGTATAATGTACAAAGAGTAATAACCACTAAAAATGTATAGTTATGAGCAAGCCAATTTTTGACACAAGCAAATTAGTATCATTTTATTTTGATTTACACGTATTTCATTCACGTAAAAATGGGTATAGTGTACCAGTTAAAATTCAAGCTGAAAGTAAACCCACAGAAGAGCAAGTAATCGAAAATGCTTTGATGAATGATTTAATTGATAGCGATAATGCCGATTGCGTTGACTATGTTGACGATATTGATGAAAATACCTATGTTGAGATGGGTGGCAAATTTTAAAGTTTTTAATTAAAAACCTTGTAACCTTTGCAGGGTTTTTTACGTATAATGAATAGTAATAACCACTAATACATAAAGCAATGACAAAGAAAACTTTTAAAGAAATGTGTTCATTCCACGAATATGGTAGTGGTAGATTGAAAAGAAATGCAATCTATTTCGATAGACAACCAAATGGTTTTAAATTCATGGTTAAAGCCAATGTAGGTAATATAAGCAAACAAGATTTGTTTAATCAATTGTACGATTGGGTAACCGAAAAGATACAAGCACCTGATTGGTTTGTTGAATATAAGTATGCCAAAACCGATGAAGAGCGATTCAAAGTACCTATAATGGGATAGTTTAAATTAAAAACCTTGTAACCATTGCAAGGTTTTTACGTATAATAAGTATAACAACTTAAACACAGAGTATATGGAAAGCACTAATTGGATTGTACGGTATTACAGAGGTCAAAAAGAATTATCTTCAAAGATAATCAAAGACCGTAACGAAATTGAGGCAAGTAATGAAGCTATGGGTGATATGCCTAAAAATGTAAATGATTGGACTATGATGCCAATATTGTTTGATAAAAACAGTAATCCCATTGAAGTTGGTAATAGTGTTGATGTACCATTACCAAATGATTCAGACACACACAATTTTGAATTTACTGGCTATGCAGAATCATTTGAAGATGGTGGCTATGTAGTTGTCATTGATGGTGATGGCGATACCTTTATGATTGAAGCTGAACGATTGGAAATTAATAACGACTAATTTAAATTAAAAACCTTGTAACCTTTACAGGGTTTTTTCGTATAATAACTATAAGTAATTATAATATTAACTTAAAACACTAAAGCAATGCTAACAGTAGGTAAATTAATCGAAATGTTGGAAATGTATCCTAAAGATTTAAGGATTACCAATGAACAAAATTGTGACTTAATTCACATAGTTAATAGTTCGGATAGTGTGATTCTATCTACAAATAAACCAATTGGCATTTGTAGTAGAACGGGTGGATATGTTTACCCATCTGTTGTTGATGGTTATGATGGATTCTGCCCCGAATTAGATGAAGACCTATATTTATGTGAATTTACTTTAGGGTTACCTGAAAAAGAATAAGATTTAAGTTAAAAACCCTGTAACCTTTACAGGGTTTTTTCGTATAATGAATGTACAAGAGTAATAACCACTTAAAATATATAGCAATGAAAAAGAAACTTTTTTATGTTGTTGATAAGGAACTTCAAGGCATTGATGGTTTTGAAGAAGCAACTGGTTTTAAAACCATATCCCTTTATTCTGCCCACGATAGCGATATAAGTCCTATTGGTGTAATTAATGACGTTGCCAATGAAGACAGTACAAAAGAAGCAATCCAAGAATATTTGGATGATAATGGCATGGGCGACGAAGAATATGAATTTAAACAATTATAACCACTTTAAAACATACTAAGATGAAAAAATTTTATTACGACCTACACGTTTTCTATTCAAGAAAAGATGGGTTTTCAGTTCCAATTGTAATTGAGGGTGAAGAATCACATTTAGAAGAAGAAGTAATTAAATACGCCGTGGATAACGATTTAATTTCTGATGAAGATTCAGGACAAGTCGATTCAGTTGTTGAAATTGATGAATTTGAATATAACCAAATGAAAGGGATTTAATTGTAACTATTTCCGGCAATGTCCGTATAATTATCATAAGCAATAATGTACTAACACTAACCATTTAATTTTAAAGAAATGAATACAAATTGGACTTCACCTAAAACAAATATTTTCTCAGCCATAAATGCCTTACGTGGTTGTTTGGCAAGTGGACACAATGCAAGGTTGATTAGATTGGAGAATGAAAATTGTTCATTTCCTATCAGGACAAGAGAGACAAGAAATAAACCATATAGAGAACAAATCACAAAGAAATTCAAACACAAATTATGGGTTGTTGAAATGTTGGATAAAAAAGAATCAAAAGCTAAACAACCATTGTTCACCAAAATTTTAATGGCTATCATCACATGGTTGGCATATCTGTTAAAGTTCATACCAAAGAAATTAGTTTTGAGATTTGAATAATTATACAAACTATACATTTAGAATCGGTAATGTTACACATGGGTTTTCAGTTCAATTCCAAATACCTAAAAAGTTTAGTTTTAAATAGATACCAATGTACGGTTATATTCCGTACAACAAAGATACATATTGTTGCTTATATGTTTTAGGGTTATGATTGTCTGGTGTAGTTGCTTTCACCGGACTTTCTTTTTTAATTAAAAACCGTGTAACTTTTTTCGGCAATGTACGTATAATAGATATTACTAACCACTTTAAATTTAAAACAATGACAACAACTAACAAAATTACAAAGGATGGCTTTATATGGTTACTTGTAACCGACAAAGCAAAGGAAATTTATCAATCGGGTTTATTCTCATTGTACAAGTTGTATAATAACAATGCAGATGGATTGATTGAATCTTTAGACGACCTAAATGAAGCACTTGAAAGGGGTGTATCAATCGGTATCGAAGTGGGTTTTGTTGAACCAGTTGCAACGGCAAGATATGTTGCTGAAACCTATGTAACTGACCCCGACACGGGTAGCCTAATTGATATGGCAGTTTACAAGCATGAGAACGAGGGAATGATTTGTATTGATGCTTCATTCATTGAACAAGTTGCTATTGAAGATGAATTGGATGATACCGTTTGTTATATCGGCGACCCATTCAATTTGGGCGGTAAACTGAAATTGATTGAGAATGATAATGACGTAGAATTAAACTAATTTAAGTAAAAAACCCTGTAACCTTTGCAGGGTTTTTTACGTATAATAGATAATACTAACCACTAATACACACAGAATATGAAAAATTTAAGAGTAGCAGTCGTACCAACTGAAACGACAGGTAATGGTATCGACCAAAGTTCAACAGTCGAAGAAATTTTGGCTTGTAAGGAAACAGTTTTATATCCTATTACGGATTACTTTAAAGCACAAAACGATGGGGAACTGCCAATACACAGGTCATTCTTAATTGACATTGAAAAGAAAATTAACTTGACTGGCACAAACATTGATGGTATCCACATGAACACAAAGGCAAGTCAAATTTCTGAAATCAAGAAAATTATCCGAGAATGGGGTTCAACCTCTACAAGTGAATTGGAATTGGAATCAAGTCCATGTATCAGTTCAATTGGTAATGATAAGCAAAACGTATCACAATTGGTTGAAATGTTTTATGCTGACCATGTTGAAGCCATTACCTATCAACATGATGTTGAAATTGGTTGGGATGATATTGATTATGAAGACCTTTCAAATGAAATCATCAATGAGATTTGGCATATCATGATGGATTATGATACCGAACAACAAAAAACAATGGATAGGTGTAAAAGTGAAAATTATTGATTTTTAATTAAAAATCCTGTAACTTTCACGGGGGTTTTACGTATAATGTACTATAAGCAATGTACAACAAACTAAAACATACGACAATGGCAACTTACAAGTACACACACGAATTATGCCCACATTGCGAACAAGAGGTTAAACTAACTAATAAGTTCATAGTTCAACCTTGTCCTACAATGGACTGCAAGAATTGTCCTTTGAATAGTAAAAAATAACCACTAATATACGCAGCTATGAAACGAAATGAATTTTATTATGTCATTCAAACCAATGAGATAACAGGAATGAGTTATTTATTAGGTTATAATTTGACAGAAGAGCAAAAGAATGAGAAGTTCTACTCATTGGGTCCTGATGCAAAATTTGACGATGAACATTTAAGAAATTACTATGGTGGACACACAAAATTCTACAATTCTGATGAATCAGCTTACAAGGAATTAATGTTGAAACCCGATGAATTTAACAATGCTTTGGCATTACTAAACAAGTACGGTTATTCTGTTGTCAAAAAAAGTATCGTAAACAAACAAATTAAAGTAGTATCATACCAACAAGAATTTGAACTTTAAATTAAAAACCCTGTAACTTTCACAGGGTTTTTTACGTATAATAGATAGTAATAACCACACTAATACAAATAGCAATGAAACGAAAAATTTATTATGTTGTTGAGAAGGAACTTAATAACATTGATGGAAATGAAGAAGCAACGGGCTTTAAAAGCGTTCGTATGTATGATATTGTAAAGGATTTTGATGGTAACAACCAATTAATATCCATTGGCACTATCAATGATGTTTCTAATGAGGACAAGTCAACAGAAGCAATCCAAGAATATTTGGATGATAATGGCTTTGGTGATGAAGAATTTACATTTAATCTATTGTAGTACTAACCACTTTAAATTAAAAACACTATGGGAATTTTAAGTATTTCAGTAAAATGTTCAGACCTTTGTTATACTGAATATAAAGACAAAAACGGCAATGTAACCGAAACCGATGGATATGTACCACGCAAAATTGGTATTGGTGGTGGTGATTATGTTAATTTAGAAATCGACATGGAAACTGGTCAAATTCAAAATTGGAAACCTGTAACCGATGAACAAGTAATTGCATCACAAAAAGATTTACACTAATTTAAGTTAAAAACCCTGTAACCTTTGCAGGGTTTTTTCGTATAATAGATAGTACTAACCACTTTAAAACACTAAAGCTATGAAACATTACAAAGTTGTATTGGAAATCGAATTAGATGCAGAGAACCCATTGGAAGCTGCAAAAACATTAGTTGAATGGATGAGGGGCGATTCTAACTATATCTTTATGGTTCAAGACGATAATACCAAAGAGTTATTCTCGGTTGACTTGGATGAAGACGATGAAGATGCAGTATTGCCAACCAAATTAAATGACTATCTGCCATTAATTGATACTGTTATTGAATTTTAACTTAAAAACATTAATGAGAATGGCAACTAACTTAGTTTGGTTGCCATTTTGTTGTTTTATTTTGTAACCGTTTTAATTTAAATACGTATAATAAGTACAGACAAGGGTTCGCATTAACAAGATGCGCAGAGGGTGGACTTCAAAGCACCTTATATTCTAAGTTTAGAATGAATATAAATAACATAGATTGTAACTATTATAAATGAATTGCGTATAAATGGGTAGTAACACTAACCACTTAAAACTATGGGTAAAATTAAATCTTGTTGGACTACCAATCCTGAAATATTAAAGGAAATTAGTAATATCCAAAGCAATGCAATGGCAAGACTATATTCATTAGATGAATTAAAAAAATATAATGAATCGGTAAAAAAAAGTCGAAAATAATTGTAACTTTAAATTAAAACCTACGTATAATAAGCATAATTGAGTATTAACCACTAAAACAATTAAAGTAATGGAATTTAAAAGCATCGGACAAGCAATGAAACAAGTAGGTGTATCTTACTTAGGTGGGGTTGGAATATCCCAAAAGATTATTAAAAGTCAAAAAGTTAATGGTACATTAACTTATTGTATCTATCTTGCACCCGCAACAACATCAGGTTATAATACTTGCCAAAGTTCTACGCCCGAATGTCGTTTAGGCTGTTTAAATACATCGGGCAGGGCAAAAATGGAATATGTTACTGGTGCAACAAATATTCGGGACACAAGGGTTAAAAAAACTAAATTGTTTTTTGAGGAAACCGCATACTTCATGCAATGGCTAATTGCTGAATTAAATATGCACCAAAAATGGGCAAACAATAAAAACATGGGGTTTGCTGTTAGATTAAATGGTACATCAGATATTGACTGGCAACACGTTTATATTGACGGTAAAAACATTTTTCAGTTGTTCCCCGAAATTAGTTTTTATGATTACACTAAAATTGCTACAAAGTTTTACAACATACCACAAAACTATGACTTGACTTATAGTTATACTGGCAAAAACGGTGCAATTGCCAAACGATTACTTAAACAAGGTTTTAACGTTGCAGTTGTTTTTAATGTTAAAAAAAGTCATGCCTTGCCTAATACTTTCGGTGGTTTTGAAGTTATTGATGGTGATTTAACCGACCTAAGAATATCCGATAGAAAGGGTGTTATTGTAGGGTTGAGGTTTAAGGAAATTGCCAACAAAGATGCTTCAAACAAAACTAAAAACAGTATCTTTGTAGTTCAACCCAATGATATTAGGTGCAACAGTAATGTACTTAAATTAGAATATGTTTTAGATATGGTATAGTGGTTATACTTATGGTTACTGGGTTTAATATTCAGTAACCATATTTTTACTGTACCTTTGTTTTAATTAAAATTATGCCGTTTTTATGTTAAAATATTATTATTAATGAAATTTGGAAACCAGTTGTAAACTATGTGGTCTGATTTAGGTAATGTACATATTACCGACTATGGTTCTATCATTGAAGCTGCTAATAAATATAATATACACTCATCATTAATTATTGGTGTATGTAAGGGTAAACGAAAATCAAGTGGTGGTTATATTTGGAAATATATTTAACTACTCCTAATATTGTAACCAATTCAATTAAAACACATATAAGCAATGTACAGATATCCCAACATTAACCAATATAAATATAGTTATTGTTGGTAATTACTAACTATTTTAAATTAAAAACACAATGAAAAAACTAACTGTAACACAACAGGCAATTATTGACAATTTATTAATTGAATTTCAAGGTATGAATGAAGTCAATCCAATTCCTTTCACATTATTCAATGCTCAACCAATTTTGGTTGAACTGAACGCCAAGGAAATTGAGTACAAAGAAACCGTTTTACATAACAGAGCAAAGGAAATTGAATTACTTGATAGGTTAAATAAGTATGTTGATATACTTAACAACGACTTTGATAATGCAAATTTGCCAATTAAAGCAAATTTGTCTGGTGATACTATTCATATTACAAGTGACGTAAGTAACATAGATATTAGATTGTACGCAATTAAAATGTATAGCATAACCAAAAATAATTACAGTAAAACCACGGCATATCTTTATGCTAATGATACCTATACCGACAATAGGTTTAATACCATTGAAGAATTGTTGGAAACAACAATTTTTAAATCAAGAATACGAAATTTAATTGAGAAAACAATTGAAGCAAGTAAAAAATAGAATGTACTAACCTTAATTAAAACACAATGAATATAGAACTAAAGAAAATCTCATTCAATGAGAGAATGTCCGAAGAAACCAATTGTTTTGTTGCTGACCTATACATTGATGGTAAAAAAGTTGGGTATTGTAAAAACGATGGTCACGGTGGTTGTACCGACATTCATGGCAACATCAAAGAAGATTATGGAGTTATAGCCAAAGCCGAAGAGTATTGTAAGACCTTACCAAAGGAAATTATGTTTGGTAAGGAATGGAATGTAACTCTTGAAGATGTCATTAACAAAAAACTTGAAGAGTATATAATGGCTAAAATGAAAGCTAAGGAACAAAAGAAAATGTTGAAGTTACAATTAACTTCAATTGTTTTTGGTGTGCCGGATGGTAATGACTATTCATTTTACAACTACAACCGCCCATTACAAGCATTCTCGACATCAGCATTGCAAACATTGATTAATAATGTACGTACTAAGCATTGTACGGATGGTGTGGAAATCTTGAACACTAATCTACAAGAATTGGGTGTAACATCATAAGATAGTTTAACGTATCATTGTCCGATATAATAATGTACAAGTATTCATTTTAAATTAAAAGCCATGTCGAAGAAAATTGAAACTTCTGAAAGGGAAATGCAAATCGTGTATATAATGGAAAACTATTACTATACCGATGATAAAGAAATGTACAAAACAAACCTATCATACGTTGAAGGAATGTCCGATATTGAAATTCAAGTATTGTACGATAGTATTAAATAAATATAATCTATTGCAATTGTAAATAAAAACAATTACATTTGTTATCTAAAATTATTTATTATGAATAAAAAGATTGTGAAATTAGTTGTTTTCTTTCTTACTGTATTGTTTTTGTGGGGTGCAGTAAATTATGCCGGATTCCAAAATACAGTAATGTTTGTATTATCCTGGTTTTTTGGCGAATTTACGGGTGATAAGGTTTGGAATTTGTTTAAATAAAATACCTTTTCTGCGGAGAAAAATATTGTGATAATTGTTTTGGAACAATTAAAACCCTGTTAGGTTCGTAACCTTTGCAGGGTTTTTTCGTATAACAACTATAAGCTATAACAACAACATATCATAATTAGCCTTACATGTTGTACGATAATTAGCTTAAAATGTACAAGAGTATTAACCACACTTAATAAATACTACAATGGGAAAAGTAAAAAATTGGACAGTTGAAAAGAAAAATGAAATCGAATCTATCTTAATTGGCTTATGGCGTGGCATCGGTATGGATATACCGGAGAACTTCGAAGTCATTGTACAGGATTGCTACAAAGACGTATGTGAAACTGCTGACCCGGTTAACTGGCATTCAGGTGACGTTGCAATTGCATTCCGGAGATGGATTGAAGCTCAAACACGGAAACAAGATGATGCAATGTACGAAAGAGAAAAACGAACTGACATGGCAGTTATTAACACCATTAGGAATATTGCAAATATGCAAGCTCCCAATGTACAGATTGAGAATGTACAAGACAAACCTTACTTCGAAATTGTTAAGCAAGGTTTTGATGAAGAACTGCAACGTGAGGAAATTCAAATTCATGGTGGTGAGAATGCCAATATCTTTTTAATTAAAACCGAAGATGGTTTTGTTATTGATGTCTATGGTCAAAACGGTGACGACCCATTGTCCTTACAGGTATGGGAAGATGATTTGTGTAATGACGAAGACTAAAAATATATCGTGAACTTCCGGTAACTATTGCTGGGGGTTCACGTATTGATAATGTTCAATATACTAATTTATTGTAATTGTTTACTATTTTTAATTTAAAACTTACTACGATGGATAATGGATATCATGTATTTTTATTAATTCAGTTAGCTCAACTGAAAGGTGTAATTGAAAAAGAATTGGAATACGACACAGTTTGGGAGCATGGACAAAAATTATATGAGAGATTTGAAAAGTCCGCTTTCAATGACTTAGAACAACCCGAATATGAATGCATCGTAAAATTCCTTGACGGTGAGCTGAATCAAACGTTTCACTTAGATGTTGATGTAGTTGAAGTCAACAGATACAAATATGCCGTAGCAGCTAAATCATTAGCAGAAGCCAAGGAAAGGATTCTAATGTACTTGGGAGAAAATTGTCCAACCTCACTGGAAACCAGTATGAAAAACGGTATTCAAGGCTATGACATGGAATCCGGATTCGAAACATTGAATGTATGGGACGTTACAGAACAATAGTACCAATGTACATGTATTAACCATTTTAAATTAAAACATACAACTATGGAAGCACCTGAATTTATTAAGAAAATCGATTGGGAATTGCTTAAGAAGCAAAAGCAATCATTAATGGCTATCATTGAATGGAATGAATTACCATTACTTAAGGATGATATGGAAGGTATACTGTCTCTCATTGACAACATTCAAGACTATGCCGTGAATAAACTGGGAATTGATGAAGACAAAGTTTTTGATTTAACAAATGAAAAATAATAAGGAGAAATAAGCCATGAATAAAGATTTATTATTTGATACCAAAAAAATTAGATTTGCTACGGCAATGTCCGAGTTATTATTCACCATGCGCAATGAAAGCGATGCAAATGTAGATGGTGTCTCCAAGGAGCGTTCTGATGAAATTGCTGGTGACCCAGTTCATATTGCCAACATTAAGAATCGTATCTTTCAAGCAATATTCGCACAGGCACAATATAGTACAGATTATTTCGAAACAGATGAAACTACTGGTGAGTATACCTACACACCGGAAGAAGTATATGACTATTGTTATGAATACGATAACTATATTCAAGAAGTAGTTCAATCTAAATTAAAAACCAAATATAAGGTTTAGGTTGATGTAGAACGTATCGACATCGATGAAAATGGTGAGGAAGAGTATGCTGAAAGCTCAACAGGCATTAGAGTAATTGGCTTCAATACACTTGAAGATGCTGAACAACTGCAAAAGAAAATTGTAGAATTGCATAGTAAATAATGTACACTTTAAATTAAAAATCATATGAAAAAGCTATTATTATTGTTAGTGCTGGTGTTTATCTGTTTAGTTGGTTATAAAGCCTACAACGCAAGTCAAACCAATGGTAAATCAATCCCTTACAACATAGCTAAATCCATAAAGGAAGTTGCCGGAAAGATTGCCGAGGAAGGTAAAGAAACTGCTGAAGACATTAATGAAGGTCTGAAGTAAACGATATTGTGTCAAGCATAGTTGATTGACCTGATTGGTGGTGGGTCAATAATCCCCTTAGTAAGTATTTATATTTACGAAAGGGGATTATTTTATGACACAAACTGATGTTGATGTATTCGTTAATGGCATCAAAGCCATATATAAAAACATAATCAAAACCTTCAATGTAGAATATTGTACAGATGATAACAATAACAATTATATTTATCTCTATTGCATTTGGATTAAAAAATCCCAACATAAGAAAGGTTATGGCTCTACTATTATGGGTGAACTTGTTAAGTTTGCAGATTTACATAATGTTCAAATTAAACTATATGTCACAGATGTCTTTGGTGTAGACACAAAGGTATTGTACGCATTCTATCATCGTCTGGGTTTTATCGTTGTTAGCTATCGGGATGGTGAAATGATATATTATCCTAACCATTGTCCGCTTAAAGTTTTAATTTAGATTGTTCATGTAACTACTTTAAATTTAGAATGTCCGGCAACAACCAATGTACGCTATTGATATTGTACTATATGGTATTGTACCAATAAGTAAAAATATATTGTACGGAGTGTAACTTTTT
>DYPF01000218.1 GCA_020720105.1 Chloroherpeton thalassium | reverse complement strand
AAGGACTCCGCAATTTGTGATTTGCAACTTTTGTTTGTATATTTGGTATTATTTAAGCGGTCAGGCGATTGATACTCCGGATTTATCAAATGTTACAAATATGAGTTTTATGTTTTTAAACGCAACTTCATTCAATCAACCTTTAAATGAATGGGATGTTGACCAAGTAACATTATGCGGAAGTGTATATTCAAACACTCCGGCATGGATTTTACCCAAACCGAATTTTACAAGTTGCAATCCGAATTAATAATCAATTTATTTGACAATCATTTAAATAATTAGTACAATAACATATTGATTTTTAATCGGTAAATACATTGCCGGTTGCTGAGCTTGTCGAAGTACAATGTCTTTACCTTTATTTTTCAGGAGGCAAATGAGATTATTATTATTATTTATTATTGTCCTAAGTGCATTTGTAAGCTGCGGGGATGACAAAGGCAACACAAATGAAACAGATAAATGTAAAGATGTAACTTGTGATGAGTGGAAACAATGCAATTCATTAAACGGCAATTGTGAAACAAAAGAAAACAGATGCTCAAACAACGGTGAATGTTCAGGTTCTCAAATTTGCGGAAACAATCATAATTGCATTGAACGTAGTAATAAGTTTATAACAACATGGAAAATAGATAGTTTCAGTAATAATAAACAAGTTAAAATTCCGATAATTACAGCAGAAGCAGACTCTTTTAATAATGAAGTTTATGATTATAATGTTGATTGTGACAGTGACGGGGTTTTTGAAGCAGAACATCAATCTGAAGAATATATTTGTAATTATAATTCGTTAGGAACATATACAATAACAATAACCGGTCAATTTCCAAGAACATATTTTTATTACACAGATAGGGACAACAGTAAAAAGCTAATTGCAATTGAACAATGGGGAACTCAAAAATGGTCATCAATGAATCAGGCTTTTGCATATTGTAATAATTTAAAAGATATAAATGCTCCTGACACTCCTGATTTATCAATGGTAACAGATATGTCTTATATGTTTAGTGACAATTGGTATTTTAATGCAGAAATAGGGAATTGGGATGTAAGTAATATTACGAATATGACTTCTATGTTTAATGGTGCTGAAATGTTTAATGCTGATTTATCTGATTGGGATGTATCAGGTGTTACAGATATGAGTTTTATGTTTTCAGATGCTGAATCATTTAACGGAAATGTAACCAACTGGAATGTTTCTGCTGTAACTGATATGCATGCAATGTTTCAACTTGCAGTTTCTTTTAATCAAAATATATCATCTTGGAATGTTTCAAAAGTCAAAGACATGACTACAATGTTTGCAAATGCAACTTCTTTTAATCAGGATTTATCATCTTGGGATGTTGACCAAGTAATGAATTGTCTCCAATTTGACTACAGTATTTCTGCTTGGACATTACCAAAACCGAATTTTACAAGTTGCAATCCGTAAATAATTATATTATCAATTTATTTGACAATCATTTAAATAATTAATACAATAACATATTGATTTTTAATTGGTAAAGACGTTACAATGCAACGTCTTTACCTTTATTTTTCAGGAGGCATATATGAGATTTATTTTATTTATTATTATTGTCCTAAGTGCATTTGTAAGCTGCGGAGATGATAAAGGCAAGACAAACGAAACCGATAAATGCAAAGATATTATTTGTGATGAATGGCAAAGTTGCAATTCATCACACGGTCAATGTGAATTAAATGTAGGAAGATGTATATTAAACAGTGATTGCACAGACGAAAAAGAATGTGATGTAAATCATAATTGTGTAAATCCGATTGACCCCTGTGAAGGTCAAAGTTGTTCTAACTTCGGTGTTTGTATAACAGAAAATAATATTGCAAAATGTAATTGTAACGAAGGTTATAAAGCAGAAGGATTAAATTGTATTGATATAAATGAATGCGATTTAAACACAGATAATTGCGAATCAGGATTTGAGTGCGAAAATACAAATGGTTCTTTTAATTGTAATGATATTGATGAATGTGTAAATAATACTCATAATTGTAATATCAATGCTGTTTGTACAAATACAGAAGGAGATTATATTTGCGAATGTACCGATGATTATATCGGTGATGGTGTTAATTGTGAACTTGACCCTTTTATAACAACTTGGAAAACAGATAATGAAGGAACATCTCAAAATAATCAAGTAATAATTCCTACAAATCCAAACCTTATTTATAATTACGATGTGGATTGTCATTATGATGGTGTTTATGAAGCAATAGGTATTACAGGTGATTACACTTGTACTTATGAAACACCGGGAACTTATCAAGTTGCAATCAGAGGTGAATTTCCTGCAATTTATTTTTATTTACCGGGAGATCAGTATAAACTATTATCAATTAATCATTGGGGTTCTGTTAAATGGAAATCAATGGAGTATGCATTTTATGGATGTTCTAACTTAATTTCAGAAGCTGATGATGTTCCTTATTTAAGTCAAGTTACTAATATGAGCAGAATGTTTGTAACTGCAACTTCTTTTAACGGTGATATAAGCAATTGGGATGTTTCTAATGTTACTAATATGAGTTGGATGTTTTCTTATGCAAGTTCTTTTAACGGTGATTTAAGTTCTTGGGATGTTTCAAGTGTTACCGATATGAGTTTGATGTTTTCTTATGCAAGTTCTTTTAACGGTGATATAAGTTCTTGGGATGTTTCTAATGTTACAAACATGAGTTTTATGTTTTTTTCGGCTGAATTATTTAATCAAGATATATCAAATTGGGATGTTTCAAATGTTACAAACATGAGTTTTATGTTTGCCGGAGTAATTGATTTTAATCAAGATATATCAAATTGGAATGTTTCAAATGTTACCGATATGTCCGGAATGTTTTCCGATGCAACTTCTTTTAACAGTGATATAAGTTCTTGGGATGTTTCAAATGTTATAAATATGAGCAAAATGTTTAATACTGCAACTTCTTTTAACAGTGATATAAGTTCTTGGAATGTTTCAAAAGTTACTAATATGATGAATATGTTTTATATGGCAACTTCTTTTAATCAAGATTTATCAGGATGGGATGTTGACCAAGTAACATCATGCGGAACTATATATTCACTTACTTCTGCTTGGACATTACCAAAACCGAATTTCACAAGTTGCAATCCTTAAAATATCATTTGTGCATTTAAAAGGGCAGACACTTCCAAGCAGTGACAGACACATAGGTCTGTCACTTCCAAATATTAATATGGGTACAGACAAACCTGTGTGTTTGTCTGTTATTGACGAATTTTATATTTTCATATATCAACACATACAAAAAAATTTGACAATCATTTAAATAATTAATACAATAATGTATTGATTATTAATCAGTAAAGACGTTGCAATGCAACGTCTTTACCTTTATTTTTCAGGAGGCATTATGAGATTTATTTTATTTTTTATTATTGTCCTAAGTGCATTTGTAAGCTGCGGGGAAGACAAAGGCAACACAAATGAAACCGATAAATGTGAAAATGTAATTTGTGATGAATGGAAAAGATGCAGTAAACTGACAGGGAAATGCATGCTCAAAACAGAAAGATGTATTTCAAACAGTGATTGTGATGAAGGAAAAGAATGTAATACAAATCATTATTGTATTGGTATCCATTTTATAACAACTTGGAAAACAGATAATTCCGGTATCTCTGCAAATAATCAAATAATAATTCCGACAAATCCGGAATATACATATAATTATGATGTGGATTGTAATAATGACGGTGTTTATGAATCAACAGGGGTTATAGGAAATTATACATGTAATTATGAAACACCGGAAACATATCAAGTTGCAATTAAAGGTGAATTTCCTTCAATTTATTTTAATCATCAAGGAGATACTCATAAAATATTATCTATTAATCAATGGGGTTCTGTTAAATGGAAATCAATGGCTGCTGCATTTATGGGATGCTCAAATTTAACTTTAACAACAACTGATTCACCTGATTTATCAAATGTTACTAATATGAGTTATATGTTTGGACATGCAACATCTTTTAATAGTGATATAAGTAATTGGAATGTTTCAAATGTTACAAATATGGCTTGGATGTT
This sequence comes from Chloroherpeton thalassium, assembly GCA_020720105.1. Taxonomy (GTDB): domain Bacteria; phylum Bacteroidota; class Ignavibacteria; order Kapaibacteriales; family UBA2268; genus GWF2-33-9. The sequence continues at coordinate 171 of DYPF01000218.1, read as the reverse complement.
TTGGGGGGCAACATCTTTTAATGGTGATATAAGTTCTTGGGATGTTTCAAATGTTACCGATATGGCTCGGATGTTTTATGAGGCAACATCTTTTAACGGTGATATAAGTTCTTGGGATGTTTCAAATGTTACAAATATGGCTTGGATGTTTTGGGGGGCAACATCTTTTAA
>DYPF01000217.1 GCA_020720105.1 Chloroherpeton thalassium | reverse complement strand
TGGACTGTGGCCCCTTGATTGGCAAAAAGTTATTTACTCCTTGTATACCTTTTTTATGTTGAAGAATTAGCTTTTATAAAAATGCTAATTCTCAAGACCAAATACAATAAGACGATGTGATTCAGTATCGAGAATGGCTGCAATTTTAGTAATATTTTCAAAATTGATTTTTCGATCATCCTTTTCAATTTTGCAATAGGTAGATTGGGTTATGCCTAATCTGTAGGCCATGTACTCCTGCGAATAGCCTTTTTCGTTGCGTAATTTCCGTATAATTGATACTATGTTCATAACTTTTGCTTTAATGGAATTAACTATTTATTCCTTTATTGCCCAAAAGCATAAAATATAACCCCCAAAAACCTTTTTTTTATCAAAATACTATTTACCCAGGAGTAAAACCAAGTAGATTAGTTTAATACGTGTCATCCGTGTTCTAATCTTATAGAACACAGATGACACGAATGCTACGAATTATCACGAATAAATAGGACACTGATATTATATGATCTTTATGATTGGTTATGATTTAAAATCAGTGTAAATTCGTTGGATCAGTTTTATTCGTGTTCCATTCTTAGCGGAGAAATAGGACACTGATTTATTAAGATTTTTATGATTCCACTAATAGTTATCTTAATTTATCATAACAATCAGCGTTCATCAGTGTACTATCAGACACTGATTTTATAAGATCATTATGATTATTTAAGATTAAAATCCGTGTTGATTAGTTTTATCCGTGTCATTCGTGTTCCATTCTTAGCGGAGAAATAGGACACTGATTTATTAAGATTTTTATGATTTCACTGATAGTTATCTTAATTTATCATAACAATCAGTTTTTGTCAGTGTACCACCACAGTTGTTTTCCTTAAGAAATTTTTACACCAATTCCAATTTTTTTGCCCTTAAAATTATTCCAAAATGGAATTATTTTAAGGCATCCAAACTTGGATTACATTTTGAAGTTGCGTAATTTTATAATTCATTCTGACAATCTAGTAGACGCCTGAGGGAAAAATTGTATATTGAAATTTATTCAATTGTTATCAAAACTATAATCTTAAAATTTATGAAAATTTTAATTTATTTCTGATTACCTGCTTAATTTTTCTCTCTGTAAATGGAAATATATAAATTTTACCTGAAAAAAATAAGTAAAATGAAAAATCAAAATGAATCAGAAAAAAACAATTTTAAATTGGCAAGAAATTATAAATCAAGATATTGTAAACTTTAATTTTACACAATTGAATAATATTATTGCGAAATTAGCAATTGTAATTTTAATCGGCCTTTTATCCATAAAATGTGAAAAAGATAACTTAAATTTAAAACATGCAGAAGGTTATATAGTTGGTTTTAATCCATGTACCATAAACCATCACTATAGAATTGGGTATGTTATCATATCAACTGATTTAAAAGATACATTGATAACTTATAACTTATCCGATGCTTCTTTTAAAATGCCAGCCTCAATAATGTTGAATCCATCTGACACGCTCTATAAAATTCCTGAATCATATTTTCAAAACTATAGAAATTCAGCTTATTTGCCAATTGAAACCCGCTTTGATTATAAAGTCAAAGTAACTTACGCATATGCCACAGAAGTCGAAAAGATTTTTCATGAATGTAGTGCAGATTTTAACCAGGGAGATTTTTCCAACCAGTTTTTACATAACCAAGTAATAATCAAATCTCTCTCAAAATAATAACTAATTTAATCCCTCAAACCATGAAAAAGAATAATATCGTTATCGGTGCATTATTACTTTTAATATTAGTAATAATGGGTTTTGCAAACTTCAATGAACAAAAGTTTTATTATGCCTACAACGAAAAGGTCTATCTTAATGAATTGGACAACAAGGTAATTGTAAGATATAAACAAAACAAAAAATCGGACAAATCAATGATTTCATTGTCCTCGGAGCTTTCAAATAAACAGATAGAATGGAAAGATGACAGCACTTGTATAATTACAATGGATGCATCAGAAAAAGGAATGTTTAAAGATAGGATTTTACAACAAATGGATGTAAAATCATGTAATCCTGTGTTTTCTATCAATGCTGTTTTAGAAATGGGCGTTACTGATGAATTTCTTGTAAAATTCAATGAAAATGTTTCGCAAACTGAAATTGAAAAACTTCATACGAAATATGGTGTTATAGTAGTAAAGACAACTGAACTTTATCAATTGATAAAAGTACCAGATGGCCAGGATGCCCTTGATATTGCAAATAAATACCAGGAAAGTGGCTTAACCCGGTTCAGTCATCCTAATTTTATAAGTAAAGAAGAATTACATCAACTGATCCCCAACGATCCGTATTTTGTCAATCAGTTTTCATTAAACAATACCGGACAAGTTTTTACGGATGGGCATTGGGGAGCTAACGATGCTGATATTGATGCCCGGAAGCATGGTCTATTACGCAAGGGAATAACAATATTCTTATTGCTGTACTGGACGAGGGATTAACACCTGATCACCCTGATTTACCTAACGCACGGCAGGTACGGTTAAATGGGAGTAATTTTGCAGATGGGGATCCTAACAATCCTTCACCAACAGGAAATAATAACCATGGTAATGCCTGTGCAGGAATAATTGGCGCAACACAGAATAATAATCAGGGAATTTCTGGAATAGCACCTAACTGTAGAATTATGCCGATTCGTAAATATAATACTGATGGGTCAGCAATAACGCCTCAAGGAAATGCTGATGCAATTAATTTTGCCCGCAATAATGGAGCAAATATTATTTCATGTAGCTGGGGATATAATTCAGATAATCCGAATTTATATCCTGTGATTAGGGATGCAATACTATTAGCAACAACTCAAGGCAGAAATGGTCTTGGCTGTATAGTTGTTTTTTCGGCTGGTAATAATGCTAATAGAGTTGCAGGGAATAATGGTTATGTTCAATTTCCAGCAAATGTTGATATTCCAGGTGTTTTAACTGTTGGTGCATCAGATAGGGATGATTGGCAGGCAAATTACAGCCCAACCAGTAATCCTAATAGTTCAAATAATCAGATTATAGATATTGTAGCACCGTCTCATCGTGCATATTCGTGTCAAATTGCTGGTGAAACTGGTGAGGCATGGTCCATCGATATCCCTGGAAATGATGGTTATAATCCTGTTCATGCAAATGATTGCCAAAATAGTGTTTTGCCAGGAATAGGTACAATTTTACCCAATACAGGCACAAATAATTTATCATACACCGGTCGTTTTGGTGGTACTTCATATTCATGTCCTCAAGTTGCTGGTGTCGCTGCATTAATGTTATCTATAAATCCGAATTTAACCCAACAGCAAGTCTTCGATATTTTAACAAACAATGCTGATAGGGTAGGTGGTTATGTCTATACCAATGGTAGAAGCAATGAATTGGGTTTTGGCAGATTAAATGCAAATAGGGCTGTAACTCAAACTTTATTAACAATTACCTCAATCAATGGCTTAGAAATATTATGCAGCACAGGAAGCTATTCAGTTAATAACTTACCAACTAGTTGTAATGTATCCTGGGATGTGCTCCCAAAAGGAATCGTAAATTTGTCACATGTAAACAAAATTGCAACTTTGACTAAAATTAAAAATGGAATTGTTACTCTCATTGATACTGTTTCCAATCAGGGCTCAAGTTATGTTCAAAGTAAAACAATTTGGGTAGGAAAACCTATAATTAGCAGCCAACAGCCTTTAGCATATTACAGCAGTGGAGTATATAATTCGGTATGTAATAATCAAACTTATTCAACAAATATGACAATTTCAGGTAGTCCGGGTGCAACATGGACCAGAATAGCTGCAAGTCCTACTAATACTTCTTGGTATCAAAATGGAAATAATATCAGTTCTTATTTTTGGGCTATTAATCAAACAGCGGTCTATCGAATAATATCATCAAACACATGCGGTTCTACAAGTTACGATTTTGGATTTAAATCCATACAATGTGGCGTTGATCCTTGTGATCTTTTTTATTCATTAGCTCCCAACCCTGCATCAAATCAATCAACAATAATTATAGATATACCCGCACCTTGCGATTTATCCACAATGCAATCAACTAGTTTTAATGGCTATGTTGCAATATCCGATAATCAGGGTACATTAAAAAAGAAAACCAGTTATAAGCAATATGGTAATATTGAACTTGATTTAACAGGTTTAAAAAATGGTATCCACCATGTAGAAATCTATGATGGTGAATCAGTTAAAAAAATGCAATTACTTATTC
>DYPF01000021.1:22219-24813 GCA_020720105.1 Chloroherpeton thalassium | reverse complement strand
CCTTTATTAGTGATGCACCAACTCAAGATCCAGTTTGTGTGATTAATGGTGAAGGTATTCAACCTCAATTAGAAGCAACAAGCTTTGATTGGAGTAGAAGAAGAGCTCACCTTGCTCGTTACGATGCAGATAATGTTTACGAAGCAGGCAAAGAACCTTATCCTTACTTATCAGAAAATTTGGCAATAGAATTAAAGAACCCTGGTTCCAAAGAAGTTTCTATCGCTAAGATTAATATAATTGAAAATATTAATGGTGATGCTTTTGAAATTATGGTTAATGGTAAATTAGAACCAATCACAAAATATGTAAACAATATAGGTACTATTTTAGACAAAGATGGAAAATCAATTCTTTTAATCGAAAAAGAAGGTTACCGTCAAATTCCAGTATATTTCCATCCAAAGAAAGAAGGCGATTATAAATTAGTATTAGAGTACGAAAGTGATGCTCCTATTAAACCAACTTCAGAATTAATTGGTATTGGTGTTTATCCAAAAACTATCACTGACAGTATAGTCTATGGAACTAAAGTTATTGGCGATACTCCAAAGAGAGATATAGTTAGATTTACAAACACTATTTGGGATTATGCTGACGCAGTTACAATTCAAGACTTAGTTGTTGCTCCAAATGGCACAATCAGTGCAGTTCTTGGCAGTGTTGGAACTGAAGGTTTCGGTTACGATCGTGCAAATATTCGTTTTGGTATGCTAGAAATAGCAACATTCCCTATTACACTTCAACCAGGTGAATACATTGAAATCGATGGCGAATTCGCTCCAGAAAAAATAGATTCTGCTTTTGCTTCAATTAAAACTTTAAGTGATGCAGAATTTGAAGCAGTTTCCTATTGGACTGGTTTTGGTATTGCTGAAGGTCTCGAGTTAATCGAAGGCGAAAGACCATATATTTGCTACAACACTACAGACGAAATCACACTTACTTTACTCAATGATGGTTCAAGTTCAATTGATGTTCTTGGTAATCAAGTAACAATCATCAATGACCCCGAAAATGTATTTGTAATTAATAGATTATATCGTACTGATATGACTGCAATTGACTTCACTAAAGATTTCACTTTAGCTTCAGGCGATACAATTAGTATAGTTGTGAACTTTGCTCCAAAAACTTGGACAAATGTTAATGTTAAAGTATATCACGAAGCTGCCGTACAAGTTAAGACGAATGCTATAACTCCAGCTTTGAAAACATTGACTGCCCCTGTTAAAGGTGATGCTATTCACTTTACTCGCACAAGTATCTCCAAAATCAATGGTCAGGCTCAAGTAATTGTAGATCCAGGCCAAAATGTTGAAAAGAATCCAATCACTTATTCAGTTTATGTTAATCCAGGTACATATTTGGACATAGCAGAACCAACCGAATATACAGTAACTATTAAATACGAAAAACATTTCTTGGCAGTACGCGAAAAAGGTGGAGAATTAATGATTTCAACTGGTGCTGATTTGCCAGCTGGTTGGACAGTTAAATCTGCTACTTTAGCATTAGATCAAGCAACAAATATCGAAACTATTACTGTTGTTCTTTCTGGACCATCAGCATTGAAGAGAGCTGAAAATTCAGAAATATTGAAGATTGAGTTCTTAGCTTGGTTACCTTGGTATGATAATAATGGTCAAATTGCAATCAAAGCTAAGACTGTAGAATTTACTCATACAATTGCAACAAACGAACAATGCGTTGAATACATTGACCCAGCTAGTTCGAAAGCATCATTGACACCAACTTGCGTTGATAACTTACGTCCAATCGAAGTAAGTGCTTCCGACTATAATTTAGGTATGGTTTCACCAAACCCAGTTGGCGGTAACGGCACTGAAGTTGATTTCTCAATCGCATTCACAGGTTTTGTTCAAATTCGTATCATTGATGCAGTTGGTAATGTAGTAGCAGAACCAATCAATGACAATATGAAAGCAGGCAACTACACAGTAAGAATTCCAGCTGACAAGATGGCAAATGGTACTTATATCCTCGAAATGCGTTCAGGTGAATTCCACGCAACAAGAAATATCAATATCGTTAAATAAACGAAGTTTAATTTAATCAAAAAGGCTGTCTTGCAAACACAAGGCAGCCTTTTTTTTTATCCAAAATAACTTTAAATTATATCAAAACCATAAGCGTTATTATTAAATTTATTATAGATTAAATTTATTATAGATTAATTTTATTATAGATTAATTTTATTATAGATTAATTTTATTATAGATAAATTTTAATGTAGATAAATTTTAATGTAGATAAATAATGTTACTAAAAATAATTGATTTTAGCATAAAAAATAAGCTAATAATTATACTCTTTACTTTGTCCGTTGTTGCATTTGGCATTTATTCTGTTTTGAATATTCCCGTTGGTGCTGTTCCCGATATTACAAACAATCAAGTGCAAGTTATTACAACATCTGGCAACTTATCAACCCAAGAAATCGAACAATTTATTACAGCTCCAGTGGAAATGGAAATGGCAAAGGCGAGACTGTTTTGGGTCAGATAATGATGCTTAAAGATGCTAATTTAATGAGTTTGGGGGCATTAGACTTTGGAATTATTATTGATGGT
>DYPF01000021.1:3065-22119 GCA_020720105.1 Chloroherpeton thalassium | reverse complement strand
ATGGTCTTGTTGCAACAAGCAAGGATGCTTGTTCTACTAAATCTATATAAATTTGGTAGGTCAATCATCCTTGATTGACGAATTAACATTCATTGATTAGTTGAGCATTGAACATAATTATTCAGATCCTCATTTATTTATTTGAAAGATATAAAACTGCATATCTATTTTGCTACTGCAATTCCTAACTCTTTAAGTTGTTCTTGCGATACACTTGAAGGTGCGCTATCCATCAATGACATTCCTGATGTTGTTTTTGGAAATGCAATCACATCACGAATATTTTCTGTGCCTGTCAGCGACATTACAATTCTATCCAAACCCAAAGCTATTCCGCCGTGTGGTGGTGCTCCAAATTTCAGTGCTTGAAGTAAAAAGCCGAACTTGTCTTGGGCTTCCTCATCGCTCAGTCCCATTAAACTAAACATTTTCTTCTGCACATTACTGTCGTGTATTCTTACGCTACCGCCACCAATCTCCACTCCGTTTAGCACTATATCGTGAGCTATTGCACGTGCTTTGCCTGGATTAATATCTAACATCTCGATATCTTCTGATTTCGGTGCAGTAAATGGATGGTGCATTGCAACAAACCTATTGCTATCTTCATCATATTCGAATAGCGGGAAGTCTATAACCCATAAGAAATTATACTGATTTTTAACTTGCTCCATTATTCCTGATTGGCGGGCAATTTCCAATCTTAATGCACCAAGTGCAGTTAATGCTCTTGTCCACTTATCCGAAATGATAAATAGAATATCATTTTTCTGAATATTAATTTTTTGGGTTAATTTTTCAATTTCTTCTGGAGTTACAAATTTTGCGATTGAACCGCTAATTTCATCACCAAATTTAAGATAAGCAAGACCCTTTGCACCATATTTTTTAACATATTCGGTAAGAGTATCGATTTGTTTGCGGGAATATTCTGCTCCATTTTTTACAACTATTCCAGCGATAGTTCCTTCGCTTGCAATAGTTTCTTGGAATACTTTAAACTCAGAATTTGAGAAAATATCATTGAGTAATGATATTTTCATATCAAAACGTGTATCAGGTTTATCTGAGCCGTATATTTCCATTGCTTCCTTATAACTCATTCTTGGAAATGGTGTTTGTACTTCTACGTTTAATATTTCTTGCCATACAAGTTTGAAAAATTGTTCAAAAATCTCAAGAATATCATTTTGCTCCACAAAAGATAGCTCGCAATCAATTTGAGTGAATTCAGGTTGACGGTCTGAACGTAAGTCTTCGTCACGGAAACACTTAACAATTTGCATATATCTATCAAATCCAGATACCATTAGTATTTGCTTATAGATTTGTGGGGATTGGGGCAATGCATAAAAGCTACCTTTATGAATACGACTTGGTACAAGAAAATCTCTTGCACCTTCGGGAGTAGATTTCATCAAAACAGGTGTTTCAATTTCCACAAATTCATTTTCGAAGAAAAACTTATGTGCTATTTGATATAAGTGATTGCGAACAAGAAATTTATTTTGAAGTGTAGGTCGCCTTAAATCAAGATAACGATATTTTAAGCGAAGTTCCTCGTTAGCATTTGTGTCATCTTCTACTTCAAATATTGGAAGTTCGCTGGGACTAATTACATCAATCTGAGTAAGAATTACTTCGATTTCACCAGTTGGAATCTTTGCATTAGGACTTTCTCGCTTCCGAACAACACCAATCGCAGATATTACAAATTCCGAGCGAATAGACTTGGATTTCTCGGCTAATGCGGGCTTTTCGTCTGGTCGGATAACTAATTGAACCAAGCCAAATCTATCACGCAAATCAATGAAAATCAAACCACCAAGATTTCTATTTGATGCTACCCAGCCATTTAAAATTACTTCTTCTCCAATATTTTGGGCATTTAATTTGCCACATCGAACATTTCTCTTTACAAAACTCATTTACTTAAAATTATTAATTTCAAAAAAACAAAATTAACTATATTGAAGTTAATTATAATAAATACAAATAAAAAATAGCAGGTGTGATAAAGGTGAGATTCTGATAAAAATTCCATAGCCCACAAATTTATTCGTAGGGTGTTGTGTTATAGTAGTCATTGCGAGTCCCGATTTATCGGTACGAAGCAATCTAATTTAATTTGAGAATTTGAGAAATTGAAGATGCAATTTTGTCATTCCCGTGCAAACGGGAATCCATAGCCTATTTTGTACTCCCCCTTTTATTCCCCCTCACCGAGGGAGATTTAGGTGGAGGTTCTGATAAAAATTGTGGTTGCCTGATATTTATTTGCAAACAATTTCTCAAATTTTACTCATTTATTATGATGACGCATATTAAATAAATGAATCTTTTGTTTAACTAATATTTCAATGTCTTTAAGATTGCATTCTTAATATCTTCAACTGATGGAAGTATTTCCTTTTCGTAATTTTTAGAGAATCCAACTGGTGAGAATTTCGACCCTACTCGTTCGATTGGAGCATCTAAGAATTTAAAGCAATTATTTTGTATCTCTGCAACTATTTCGCCACCAACGCCGCCGATAATCTTATCTTCGTGTGCAACTATTACTCTGTTTGTTTTCTTAACTGAAGCAAAAACTGTTTCCTTATCCCAAGGTGCAAGTGAACGCAAATCAATTACTTCCACATCAATTCCTTGATGCTCTAATTCTTTGGCAGCGTGTAATGATAAATGAACTGCTGTTCCATAAGTAATAACTGTAATTTGTTTGCCTTCTCGGCGTATTCTTGCTTTGCCAAATGGAATCATAAAGTCGCCTTCTGGAACATAAGTATTTGCATCTTTGTAATTATATAAGAATTTTGGTTCTAAGAATAAAGTAACTCCACGAGAACGAATTGCATTACGCAATAAACCAGCGGCATCATCAGCAAAAGCGGGCTGAACTACTCTAATACCGGGCAAGGTGATTAATGAACCTTCAAGATTTTGCGAGTGATACAATCCGCCTTGGATATAGCCACTACTTGCCAAACGAATAACAAAATTTGGTGAAAATTGCCCTTTTGTTCTCCAATAATCGTGTGAGGATTCCACTAATTGTTCCATTGCGGGCCAAAAATAATCAGCAAATTCAGCACCTTCTACCACAACACGAATATCTTCGTTGTAGCGAACAAATCCATTAGCAGTTCCAACAATTGTGTCCTCGGCAATCGGTGCATTAAATACTCGGTCGCGTCCAAATTCTTCGGGCATTCCCTTAACTACATTGAATATCCCACCTTTGCCGATGTCTTGTCCCCATAAAAATGTGTTGGGATTTTTACGGAATTCATATTTCATTGTTTCATTTATAGCGTGCAACATCGAAATATGGTCAACAGGTTTATCAGAATCGTTTTCCACAAAGTTTTCGCCCAAATAATGTGGGTCAGGAATTATAAATTGTTCCCAAGTAGTACCATCAGCATCAGGTTGAGCTTCGGCAATATCAGCAGCTTGGAAAATTATTTGACGATTTTCAGCTTCAATTTTTTCTAACTCTTCGTGAGTTGCCAAACCATTTTTTATAATATGATAACGGAATTGCATCAATGGATCGCGATGAGCAACTCGTGCAATTTCTTCGGGAGAGCGGTATAATTCGTGGCGGTCAGAATTGGAATGAGAACCAATGCGGTCGCAATCTGCATGAACCACAGCGGGACCTTTTCCAGAAATTGCATATTCTTTTGCCTCTTGCATTGCACGGTAAGAATCAAATGGATCTCGTCCATCACAATTAATAATTTTCAGGTGTTTAAATCCAGTTAAATTATCTGATATTTGCAAGTTTGCACTTTGGTCAGATGTTGGAACAGAAATTCCATATCCATTATTTTGAATGATAAATACTACAGGTAATTGCTCCAATGTAGCAGTATTAATTGCTTCGTAAAAGTAGCCTTCACTTGTGGAAGACTCGCCGAACGAGGCATAAGCTACTTCGTCTCCTTTGTATTTTTGAATTGCACGAGCAACTCCAGCAGCATGGAGCGAATGGTTTGATACACAAGAAGATACATTTTGAATGCCAATTTCAGGTTTGGCAAAGTGATTGCTCATGTGTCGTCCGCCACCTGCAACGTCGGTGTCCTTGCTAAGTCCATTTAATATTATTTCTTCGGGAGAAATTCCTGCTGCCAAGCTTGTAAGGAAATCACGATAATAAGGAAATAAATAATCCTTATTTTGTCGGAAAGTTAGACCTAATGCTAATTGTATTCCATCGTGCCCACCAAAAGATGCGTGATATGACCAGCCTTTTGCCATTTTGAGGTAAAGTGCTGCTTTTTCGTCTAATTTTCTGCCTAAATGATTTAATTTATACCAATCAATTATTGTTTGCTTATCAAATCTAATTGTATCAAATTTGCTATACAATTCAACTTCAACTTCCTTGCCTTGATAGTGCATTTTTACTAAATTATTGATATTTTCAGTTATATTTGCTTGTTTTACTGTCTCGATATTTACTTTTGTCTTCTTATTTGTAGCCTTTGTCGCCATTCAATCACCATTTTTTATAAATTGTAATTTTATTTTTAGTTAAGACTAACAAGTTTTCTGTTTATTGTTTTTCAACGTTTGAATAAGTTCAAATAAATTGGAAGAATATTGAGAATTTGAGAAATTGAAGATGCAATTTTGTCATTCCCGTGCAAACGGGAATCCATAGCCTATTTTGTACTCCCCCTTTTATTCCCCCTCACCGAGGGAGATTTAGGTGGAGGTTCTGATAAAAAAAACATTTTTACAACTTTTATTTTACCACTTCCACTGGATATATTATTGCTTCGTTTAAATAATTTTTATTCTCAACTAAGTCAATTAATTTATCGTATATTGTATCTGCCCAATCATAATGCTCTGGTTTCATAATTGTACTTCGTAAGATGATTGTCTCTGGGCTATCTACTTTAATATTCGGATGATTACGAGTAAATTTATGAGAGTCAACTTTGAGAGTTGCAAGCCATAATGAATTTGTATCCATTCCTTTTTGCAATATCTCTGAACTTATTCTACTTATTTCACTTGTCGAATTTGCAATTGGATAATATGCAATTATATTTGTTTCAGGCTTTAAATACGGAGTAAATCTATCAGATGAATTTAATATCTCATACATTTTGTTTGTTGCATCAATTGTTTTCTTCAAAATCAAACCTAAACCATCGTCATTCTTTAATGGAATAAGTTTGTTGGTAAACCATAAGGCAGCCGCTGCCGCACCTGCACGAGAACACTCAATGCTAATCTCTCCCAGATGCAATTCATCTGAAGTAAAATAAGTATAAGGTGATTCGTGTTTGTAATGTTTGCCAATCGTTGGGTCAGAAAAAATCACACAGCCACACCCATAAGGTTGCAATCCTTGTTTGTGCGGGTCAATGGCAATGCTATCTGCAAATTTTATCAAATCAAAATTATTCAAGCTGTGTTGATAATCCGAAATCAATTTGAAATATCCACCATAAGCACCATCGATATGCAAACGGAAATTGTACTTTTCTTTTAATTTCAATATTTTAGCAATATCATCAACAGATCCCAATGATGTTGTAGAAACAGTTGCTACAACGGTACCAATATTTTCGGTTTTCAGTTTGTTTTCCAAATCCTCCAAATCCATTTGCCCAAATTGGTTTGAGTTAATTTTTACTTGTGGCACTCTCAACCAATTGCAAACACGTGAATGTGTATAATGTGCTTGGTCTGAAAAAGCGATTGACTTATCTGGATTTTCCTCGCGGGCAATAAGCAATGCTTCTAAATTTGCCAATGTGCCCGATGTAGTAAGATGTCCAATATAATTATTAAATCCAAAAATCTCCGAAAATTCCTTGATTACTTCCTTCTCCATTTTGGCTGTTGCTGGTCCGCCATCTAATGCGTGATTATTTGGATTGATTGCCATTGAAGCCAAATATGCCGAAATTGCAATTTCCACTGGTGGCTTTAGCATTTGCCCCGCATAAAGTGGATGATGAAATGGATAATTATCCTGCAATCTTATCAAAAATTCTTGCGAAATTTCTTGAATTTTCGCTTCATCAGGTAGGAGCAATTTATCAGTAGTATATTCTGGAAAGGAATTTATCCACTTTTGCACTTCATTATATAAAAAATCAATTTGCATTATAATCCCAAGGCTTTGGCTTCGTCCCAATATTTGTCCATTTCTTCCAAGCTCATTTCATTCAAGGAGCGACCAAGTTCACGAGATTTTTTCTCGATATATTGAAAACGATTTGTAAATTTATTATTTGTCAATTGCAATGCTTCCTCGGGAACTATATCCTCGTAGCGAGCGGCATTCACTAATGCAAAGAAGAAATCGCCCAATTCTTCGCGTATTTTGTCTTTATTACCATTGGCAAGTTCAACTTTCAGTTCCGCAAATTCCTCTTCTACTTTTGCCCACATATCTCGTTTTTCTATCCAGTCAAACCCCACTCGTGAGGCTTTATGCTGGATTCTTTCTGCACGTAGCAAAGCAGGCAAAGTAATTGGAACGCCTTCCAGAATACTTTGATTTTCGTCACGTTCTGTCTTCTTAATTGTTTCCCAATTGCGAAGAACTTCTTCTTGGTTGGCAACTTCCACTTCACCAAAAACGTGTGGATGGCGGCGAACCATTTTAGAATGAATTTTCTTAATCACATCTTTGATGGAAAATGCTCCACGTTGTTCAGCCATAATCGAGTGCATTACAATATGCAAAAGCACATCGCCCAATTCTCCAGCAAAGTCGTCATCATCATTTTTGTAAATTGCATCTACTACCTCGTAAGCTTCTTCGATTGTTAATTGTGCAATTGATTGATTGGTTTGCTCTTTGTCCCAAGGACATTCCTGCCGTAAAATCCAAACTAAATCGTAGAAAGCTTGAAATAAATCCAAGATATTATTATCGTCTTTGGGTTGTGGAATTTGTGATGCCATTTTTTTTGCCTGATTAAATTAGTAAATACGATTGGAGAGAATTAATATTTATTCCATTTTGCCAGCGGCAACTTTAATCATTGGAATTTTTGCATTTTCCGTATCATCGATTTTATTAAAACTATGCACTTCAATTGAAATTGATGTCGGAATTTCGATTTTTCGGGCGATTAATTGCTTTTCGCGTTTGCGTCCTTCATTATTTTTGGCAAAAATATGCTCTGTACCTGTAAGTATGTAAATTGGATTAAATCCCCGATAGTATAGATCCACAAGCAATGTTAAGGGAATTGCAGCTCTTCCTAATTCGTAATTTAAAATCCTGTCGGTGGTTTCGCCTAAAAGAAAAGCAAATTGTTCGGCAGATAATTTTCCGCCTTCATTGAATATTTTACGGACTTGACGCAATCGTAATCCCATATCACGTTTGAAGTTACCATCTATTGCCATATATATTTCCTAAATAATGTGGAAAAATAAATCTAAATAATGTTAATAAAATATGAATATATTACTATTTATTTATGTAGAAATTACATATTTTTGTATTTATAAATTACATTATTAATTATTTCAAAATTACATAAAAAAATGGAGTTACAATGCAAAAAGAAACAAAAATTATCGTTAAATCACCTTCAAATATTGAATTTAACATAAGTTTGCCCGCTGATTATCGTACTCATCAACCAAAACGAGGAGTAGAAACGATGGCACTTTACGGATATTTGATTAGCCAAACAATTCGTAGAATCAAAGAATTAAACTATCCAAACAAGGATAAATTGGACGAATTGGCTTACCTTTGCGAAACTTATTTTGATTTTGCAGGGGAGGAAATTGAGCAAGGCAAAATATTTAACAATGAAGATGAAGAAGAATTTGATATTTATAATTAATATTTATAATTAATAATTAAAATATAAAAATTAGGAGACAATAATGTTAAAGAATATTTATGAGCAAATCGAGTATCAAGATTTGACAGATGATTTGCGGTTAATAGCTGATGCAATGGGAATTGATGTACTGCGAAATTTAATGAAAAACTTGCAAGGCGTATACTTTTATGTGCCGCGTGTGGCTCATTTGGATAAATTTATTTTGCGATATATGCAGAATAATTCTGATAAAACATTCAAGGAAATCGCACTTGATCTGGGAGTGTCCACTCAATATTTATGGAAAATTCGCCGACAACTGAAGAAGAGATAATAGCACAGAATATTGAAAATACCCAACATCTCCGAGCTGTTTGATATTAGAAATAAAGACATCCAATGTTATGAAAACATCGGATAACTACAAAAGTTGAAGAAAAAATTGAAAAAGGTGATAATTATTATTATCAATATTTAAGTTATCCTCAACCAGCAAATGAATTTGTAACAACCAATATTGTTACTAATAATTTTGAATGTTTAACACAAGAAAACTTAAATATTTTCAATTCGATGGGAAATGACGTGACAAACGCAGATGAAATTGAGATATTTAAATTATCTGATTATGAATATCAATTAAAATGGCATTGCTCACATTATCCTTCTGGGATATACTTTATTAAAACAAACTGTGGTAATAATCAAATAATAAAGCTAATCAAAGAATAAATCGCTACAATCTTCCGAAGGTTTCAAGCCCTTCGGAAGGATATTTATTTAAAGGAATATTGTAATTAACTTGAAAACGGTAATACAGACCAAATCAGGGCAGAGCAAGTTCTTGCCACAACAAATGAAAGAAATACTTTGGAAAAATGATTACTTTCTGGAATTCTTATTTATCTTTCTCTTCTATAGTTTTTTTATTAAAAAACATTGCTCCAAAAATTACCATACTGATTCCAGCCAGTAGAATAACTGGGAAAATCATCAATGCCAATTCGTTTGTGAAGATAATATCTACGCCAAAAGCAAATTCCGCTATCATCACAATTAATGTTAATAAACCTGCAATACCAACCACAAGCATTCCAATAAATGTAATTGGATTGTAGAATGATGGTGGCAAAGGAGGATTCACTTTTTCGGTTTCGTGATGGTCGTAGTGAATATGCCAGCCTGTTACTATAGTTTTAAACAAATCTCCTAATGTATGTCCAGTTGTTCCTAAGTATAAATGCACAAACAGGAATATAGCGAGGAAAAATGCAACTAATGTATGAAGTAAAGCTATAGGCCATACTCCACCCATTCCCAAAATTTCGTCTGGAGCAAATTCAGGAAAGAGCAATGCCCAACCAGATAATACAATCAAGGGCAACAATCCAAACATAATCGACACATAGCCTAATTGTTGCAATGGATTGAATTTATTCTTTTCATTTGAATCGTAAGGGTGAGGTTTGCCGTGATAAATATCATATAAATAATATTTTGCTTGCTTAAAAACTCTTTCGAACATTCCTTTGAAATTCACTAAATAATGCTTGTAATTACCAGTAAGAAAATTCAAGGTGATATAAAAAATATAATTAAATGAGAGTAAAATTCCAGCAATATTATGAATAACAACTGATGAGTGAAACGAAAATACAAATTTAGTTTCAGCCGAAAAGTGCATACTCATTCCAGTGGCAATTAGTACTAAGAAAAGAGTAGCATTTAAGATATGCCAAATTCTTAACCAAAGAGGATATAGATAGATTTTTTTCATTTATTTTCCTTTGTTAAAATACCATCTCATAAAGAAATGCACAATTATACCAACAATTACTAAACCAAATAAGCCAATTAAAATTGAATCTAAAAGAACATTACGAGTTGTACCAACTACATAAGCATCGCTAAGGATAGTTCCATTAATAAAACCATACTTTTCGCGAGATTGGCTTTTCTCATGTTTATATAACTTAGCCATCAAAGCAGAATTTTTACTATGGCATTGTTCGCACTTTTTAATAACATTTTCGGGTGGCAATAAGTCGTGCCCGTGAGTGTGCGGCTCATAAGATGAGTGGCAATCAATACAGCGAACTGTTTCATTATGTTTTCCTAAAGCAGGTAAAAACTCGTGTGCTTTCATAAATGTTTGCAAGCCAAATTTCTTCATCATTTCCTCATCGGAGTGACACTTAACGCAATGAATCATTTGTGTTTTTACTGCAGCTTCTGGGTGAATCATATTATTAGTGAACATTTTAACAGGCACATCAATAACAGGATTGATATTATGCTCGCCATGGCAATAAGTACAAGTAGGTGCTTCGTCCACACCCGCATCTAATGCAATTCCGTGCACACTATTTTTGTATTCAATCGCAATATCTTTATGGCATTGTCCGCAAACATAAGACACATTAGTTTTACTAATTTTTGAATTTGGTGATTTGCTTTTCTCTAAATCATGCACACCGTGGCAATCTGTGCAAATTGCTGCTTTAACATTTCCACCTTTAATTGCCATTCCGTGAACTGAATTATCGTAATCAATTAAAGTTTTGGAAAATTGAGTTGGGTGAGTTTTATCATTCAAATGGCAAGTTAAACATAATTGTTCTTGGTTTTTCTTAAGGTCAATTTTGGATAATTTATGGTTTGCTGTTACTTTTTGAGTGTGGCAATAAATACAAGTAGGTGCATTTGGATTATGATGTTGAATTTCAACAAAGTGATCAGACTTCACATGTTGTTTCTTTTCCTTCTCGTGGCATTTACCGCAGTAGTTTGTAGAATTTGCAAAGTGTGTTGGAGAAGTTGGGCTTGTTTTAGTCATTACTTCGTGAGTACCATGACAACCTTTGCAGTTTACGTCTGGGCTTCCGGAATATCCATTGGCTTGCACAATTTGAGGATGGAATAAATGCTTTTCGAGTGGTGCAGAATGGCATTTTTTGCAATTTACAGGCTGTATCATCTCTTTATGGGGAATATCATCTGGATTGAAGCCCTCGTGACAATCTACGCATTTCAATTTGGAATGAGCAGATGCATTTAAAACTGACTTTTTAACTGTAATTGAAATTTCTTTGCCATTTTTATCCATTGTCATACCTGCTTCAGCATGGCAATCCAAGCAAACTTGGTTTTGCTGCGAAGAAGTAGAAATTGGCAGCATTATAATCATTATTAAAACAGGGAGTAAAAATTTATTTTTCATATAAAACTCTCTTTTTGATTTTTACAAAAAAGGGCTGCAGATTATTTAACCAAACAGCCCATTTAATTTGTAATTTACATTATTTTAAATATAATGTAAAGTTTGAATTATTAACCTCAAAAAATTCAAATTATTTTTTAAGTGTTAGTAACCATTTAGCCAAAACATTCAATTGGGCATCTTCGCCTTTGAATTTAACGGGATGTAATTTGTCGTTTAATTTTGCTTCTTTTTTTAAGTATTGAATTAATGTAGCTTCTGCAATTCCTTTATCTCCAAGATACGATAAATCAGGATATTTTGCTGCTTGTTTTGATTCAATTGCTTGTGAAGCAACGGCATGGCAAGTATTGCATTTTCCATTTAAAAAAACGTCTTTTCCTGTTGGTTCTTCAGCTGTAATGAATGAAGCAAAGAAAAAAGAAATTACTGCTATTGCGATGAATGATTTTGCGAGTTTCATCAGTTTCTCCATTTGTTTTAATTATGATTTTACAAAATTAATAAAAAATTATATTTTAATTTCTAACGTTTTTTTAGCCTCGTCAAACTTTCCAACTGTATATTGCTTTAAATTATACCCTTGGAAAGGACCACCAACATATTTTCCATCAACTGTGGAATAATTGTTTGGGTGGCATTGACAAACTAAAGTGCTATCTGTATCAGATGGTAAATCAACTGCACAATTCATATGTGGACAAATTGAATCCACCACCGAGAATGAACCATTCTTATGGTGAGTAATTACCAAAGGATTATCATTATTTTTTCCTTCAATCTTTATTTTCTTAATTGCACCCGCTACTAATAATTCGGGATGTGAAGTTAGATCCAATACATAAAAAGTAGTTACATTAGTATTCATAACAGTTACTAATTCTTCGCTTTCGCAACTAATAAATACTTGTGGAACTGTAGCGATAGCCAATCCAGCACCAATTACTTTAGTAGTATTTAATAAAAAATCTCTTCTATTTGAATTTTCTTTAATCATTTTATACCTCTTATTCTTCAATATAATTATTAATAAAACAAATGAACTTGTAATGCCCAAGAAGCAAATTTACCGTCAACGTGGTCTCTGTCGTATATTCTGTATTCTGGTAAAATGCCGATATATGGCAATGGGAATATTTTTGCTCCAAACACATATTGCGTAG
Source organism: Chloroherpeton thalassium (assembly GCA_020720105.1). Taxonomy (GTDB): domain Bacteria; phylum Bacteroidota; class Ignavibacteria; order Kapaibacteriales; family UBA2268; genus GWF2-33-9. Next base: position 9,910 of record DYPF01000021.1, on the reverse strand, counting down.
CGGAATAATCCGATTCTTCCTTAATAAAAGTACTGTTTCCTCTTTCGTATCTTGCATAAAAATACATCGACTCGCCCGGAATACCAATTTTTATATCATTAAAAGGTTGATACGTTAATTCTGCTAAAAAGTTATTTGTTTCGCGTGTTTCTTGTTTTTTGCTACCCATATATTCTAACATTAATGAGAATCTGTCAATCATACCAACATTGAAGAATAAATTATAAACTGAGTAATAGTCATCTCCATAGTAAATACTATTGTCTGTTTTCAATTCACCATTCATCATCATATAGCCACCAAAGAATGTTGTCCAACCGCTTACAATTTCAGGAGGATAGAAGCCTAATCTTGCAAAAGTTGATAAGTATGTGGTGTCCACCATTTTCAGAACTGAAAGATTTTCGCTATCAAATACACCGATAGTAGCACCCAACCAAGGAATTGCTTCGTATTCTATTTGAGCTCCCCATTCTGTGAAGTCGTGTGGTAATACAAGTGAGGCGCGAGTAGCACCAACTACTTGGCGAACCAACATTGTGTGGTCGTCCCATTTTGTTCCAATCATAGGTTGGAAATAACCGACTCTCAAGGATGGTAATTTTTCGCCAGGACGCAAATACATACTGAAAGCATAAGGTTTTTGTCCTGGGTAGCGTTTTTCTGTTTCAATTTCATAAGCAAAGTTATAAAATCCTTCAAGCTCGAGAAAATCCCAAGGTTTGATACTAATATAAGGATCAACTTGCATTATCATATCATCGCGTTCAGGTTGCCCTGCGATAACAGTATCACGATAGTTCACAACAACAATGGAATCATTCACTTTATCATAACGAGTTTTGTCTGAAATAACTTTTGTTTTTTGTGGACCGCCCCAGCGAGCATTCTGCCAGCGGAAATCCAAGCCAAACGTTACAATTCCATCTAATGCTTGATTGGTGTTTTGCAAGAAATCAAAAATCGATCCTAATCCAAGTTTGGAAGGTTCCACAAGTGATGTTTGATTGCGAGACATCCATCCACCTAATGTTCTTGCACCGCCACCTTGAGTATTGATGTGACAACTTTGACACTTAGTGCCATAGGACTGCAATATAGAATACTCTGGACGAGCATAAGCTATTGATGCAGAAATAATTATGAGTAATACTAATTTGGAAAAAAACTTCATCTTCCACCTTTTTTTATTTTGATTTATTATTAAATTTAAATTACAAAATTTTTAGAAACTTTGTATATTTATGAATAAGTATTAATATAATAATACGAGCAATACGAATATTGAAAATTATTAATACTATCTTTAATATCTTTACAATAAGCATATATTATAAAAATAGAAAAATATTATTAAAATATATTAATATATATATATATTAGAATATTAGGTTTCGGCAATTAATAATTATTAATAATGCTTTACTTATTCGCAAATTTTGCTTCAAAACAATTTTGCCAATGTTAAATCTATATTAATTTATTCTTTGAAAATTCAATGAATTAAATTCATTAATCTACTAAACAGTTAAATTTCAAAAAGATACACAAATTTGCTGCTTGCAATTTATCTTAATCATAATTAACTATAAATTCTGTTCTTCTTAAGAAATCTAAACTAATTTTGCCATTATCAAATACTCGAAAATATGTTTTCTTATCATTTTGAAGCAAATCAAATTATTTCATAACTTAATAAAAGGTTTTATATGAAGTTTTATTTAACAATTATTCTGGCAATCTTCGTGTCTATCTCCATTGCATTCGGTGCAGATGACAAGATTATTACTGGAAAGGTTACAGACAAAATTTCAAGCGATGGCTTGCCAAGCGTAACAGTAAGAGTGGAAGGTACAACAATCGGTACTTACACACGCCCAGATGGAACATACAAATTATTGATTCCAAGAGGTGCTCGTAGATTAACATTTACTTATATGGGCTATAAGCAATTAAGTATTGCAATCCCTGACAAAAACGAACTTGATATACAATTAGAGTCTATTGCAATTAAAACAGACGAAATAGTTGTAACAGCTTTTGGTATCGAAAAAGAAAGACGTTCTTTGGGTTATGCCATCCAAGAAATCGAGGGTTCAGAAGCAGCTCAATCAAACGTATCTAATATGGTTAATTCATTATCAGGTAAAATTGCTGGGGTGAATGTTACCAATGGTTCTTCGGGAGCAGGTAGCACTTCGAGAGTTGTTATTCGTGGTGAAACTTCATTTAGTTCCAATAATCAACCTTTATTTGTTGTTGATGGAGTGCCAATCAATAATCAAACCGATTTGAGAACAAATTCTAATTCTACTGGCGATAATATGCGTATCGACTTTGGTAATGGTGCAGCTGATATCAATCCAGACGATATTGAATATATGTCGGTTTTGAAAGGTCCAGCAGCAACAGCTTTATATGGTTCACGTGCAGCAAATGGTGCAATCATCATAACTACTAAAAAAGGTAAAGGTCAAAAAGGCTTAGGCGTTACTTATTCTTCAAGTGTTGAATTTGAAACAATATTAACATATCCGCAATATCAAGAAGAATACGGTCAAGGTAAAAACTTTGCATTTGGTTTCGAAGATGGCTATGGTAATGGCGTGAATGATGGTGTTGATGAATCTTGGGGACCAAAATTAGATGGTCGCTTGATTTCTCAATTTGACTCACCAGCTTCTGGTACTTATACATATCCAGACGGAACTACAGTTAAATTAAGAGCAGGTGACGTTCATGGTTTAAGTAGAATCCTTGGAGATGGTGGTTTGGACTTGAATAGACGTGGAACAATAACTCCAACTCCATTTGTTCATCACGAAAATCCTGCATTAACTTTTTTTGAAACAGGACAAACTTTCCAAAATTCACTTTCTTTCACTGGAGGAAATGATTTAGGAAATTTCAGAGTGTCTTATGGCAATTTAAGCAATAAAGGTATTTCTCCAAATACTGATTTATTTAGAAATAACGTAAGTATGTCTGGCTCTTATAAATTATCAAACTTCTTGAAAGTTGATGCAAATGCACAATACATTCAAACACAAAGTAATAACCGTGTTGTAAATGGTTACGGTACAGAAAGCGTTATGTATTTATTCACTTGGTATGGAATGAATATCAATACTGAAAGTTTAAAAGATTATTGGCAAAGAGGTTTGGAAGGCTTCCAACAATTCAACTATAACTATAATTATCACGATAATCCATATTTCAATATGTATGAAAATACAAATGGATTAGACAAAGACAGATTAATTGGTAGTGTTTCCAGCAGATTAGACATCTACGAAAACTTCTCATTAACTCTTCGTAGTGGTGTGGATTTTTATAATGATAAAAGAACTATCAAAAGAGCATTCTCAACACAAAGATTCCAAAAAGGTCAGTATCGTGAAGATAAAATCACTTACAACGAAACAAACTTAGACTTTATCTTCAACTACTTCAATTCAGCTGGAAAAGACATTTCTTTCTCGGCTTCCTTTGGTGGAAATGCAATGCACCAAATTAATAATTTCCATAGCGTATCGAATAATCAATTAGTAATTCCAAATGTTTATACATTTGCTAATACAGATATTGCATTAACTTCATCATTGGATAATCGCGAAAAGGCTATCAATAGCTTGTATGGTTTTGGAACTATATCTTGGAAAAATTTGTTATTTTTGGATGTAACTGCTCGTAATGACTGGTCATCAACATTACCAAAAGCAAACAATTCCTATTTCTATCCATCAGCAAGTTTAAGCATAATCTATTCCGAATTATTAGGAATTAAAGATAATCCATACTTCAACTTTGGTAAATTAAGATTCTCATTAGCACAAGTTGGTAATGATACAGATCCATATTTATTGGAAAATGTATGGAACTTCGGAACACCATTCGGCACAAGTTTATCAGCAGACGAATCATCAGTTTTGTCTAACTCAGACTTGAAACCTGAAATTATTACTTCGTTCGAGATAGGAACAAATGCAACTTTCTTAAACAATAGAGCAAACATCGATATTACTTATTATAATAATAGTTCAGAAAACCAAATTATTGGTATTCCAATTCCGAGAACAACAGGTTATTCCAATGTTTATATTAATGCTGGTTTAATCAAATCACAAGGTTTGGAAGTTTCTTTGAACACTACACCAATAAAATTGAAAAATGGATTTGAATGGAACTTAGGAGTTAACTATTCCTTTGATAGAAGTGTTGTAAAAGAATTAACCGAAGGAATCGAACAATATTCAATTATGGGCGAACGCGTTTCGATCATTGCACGCGAAGGCGAAAGAATGGGAACTATGTGGGGAACTGGTTTTAAAATGTACGATCCAGTATCAAAGCAAGTAGTTGTTTATGAAAAAGGTTATGCAACAATCGAAGAAAATGGCAACAGAGTTAAAGTTGATGAAAATCGTTTGGAAGTTGTTTTCGAAAAAGGTTTACCTGTTTATGACAATACATTAAGAGTAATTGGTAATTACAATCCAGATTGGATGATGGGTATTCAAAACAATTTTAAATTCAAAGGTCTGGAATTTGGTTTCTTGTTTGATTTTAGAATGGGTGGCGAAATATATTCTGAAACAAGATTAATCGCAGCAACTGGTGGCAATCTTGAAGAAACATTATGGGGCAGGGATCCAGAACACGCAGGACCTTATGATGGTATGGCTTCAGGTGGTATATCTTGGACAAAAGATGGAGTTGACCGAACTGACGGTGTTATCGGAGATGGAGTAATGGTTGATGCAAATGGCAATTATGTCGAAAATTTATATATTGTTGATGCCTCTGCATACCATAATAGAAGATATTCCCGTGGTAATGAAACAGAAGGTATTTACGATGCATCTTATGTAAAATTACGTGAAGTAAAATTATCATATACATTTCCATCAGCAATGATTGAAGGCATTTTCTTGAAGTCATTAAAATTATCCTTAGTTGGTCGTAACTTAATGTTATGGACAGAAAATCCACACTTCGATCCAGAGACAGTAACATTTACTGGCAACAAATTAATACCAGGTGTGGAAGCACACCCAATTCCAAGCACACGTGCATTCTCATTTGATATTAATGTTGGTTTTTAATTTAGAAGAGGTATAAAATGAATAAAATAAAATATTTAATAATAGTAGTTGCAGTTCTTGCATCCTTATTAAGCGGTTGTGATGATTTCGGTGATATGAACAAAAACCCAAATGCTCCAACATCAATCGAAAATAATCCTGAATTATTATTGACATATCTAACACGTAACCTTCCCGAAACAATTGCAATGGAAGGATGGTCTGATGGAAGTTCACTAATGGCACAATACAATGCAAAAATCGTGTTTACGGGCTTCGATTTATTCGACTGGGGCTCAAACGCTGGCTATTGGAGTAACTTATACACTTATGCTCGCAACTGTAACAATTTAGAAGCAATTGGACATAATGGACATAAAGCAATTTCTCAAACTTTAAAAGCTGTTGTTTTCCATCAATTAGTGGATAATTGGGGAGATGTTCCATATTCTGAAGCATTACAAGCTAAAACTGAAAAGAATTATACTCCAAAATACGACAAAGGCGAAGATATTTACTTGGATTTAGTTAAAAAATTAGATGAAGCAAATACTTTATATTCCAACAATACTGCTGGTGTTGTCGGTGACGTGCTTAATGATAATGATTTAACATTATGGAGAAAATTTAATAACTCTTTGATGCTAAGATTATATATGAGAATGTCTGAAGTAAAACCTGATATTGCAAAAGCAGGAATTGCAAAAATACTTGCAGACCCCGGAAAATATCCAATTTTATCTAGTAGCACAGAAAACGTTGCTTTAACTTATTTTGAAGCAAGACCAAACACTTGGCCAGTACACACTTCACGCGTTGGTTCATTTGACGAAAATAGAATGAGTGAAACAATCGAAAGTGTATTGAAAGCTTACGATGATACTCGTATGAAATTATGGTTCCGTCCAACTTCAGCTTCTGTATCAGCAGGCAATCCTGAATGGGCAGGTATGAAAAATGGATTATCTGATGGTGTCGCTTATAATTACAAAGGAGGTTCACTAAACCTATCCCGATGGGGCGAAATATTCTTTGAATATCCTAATGCATCAGAATCAATTTTGATGTTACACAGCGAAGTTGAATTTATAATAGCTGAAGCAATTCAAAGAGGTTGGACTGGTGGCGATCAAAAAACTCATTACGAAAACGCTATAAAATCATCATTTGATTATTGGAATTCTCGTGCTGCAGTTATGGGTCAAAGTTTAGAAATGCCAGCAGGTTACTTAAGCAAAACTTGGGCTCCAAAAACTGATTATAACAAAGATTTAAATGTTAATGTTGCTTATGATGGTTCATTAGCACAAATCATTATTCAAAAATGGATTTCACATATAATGGTTGCTTACGAAGGTTTTAACGATTATAAAAGATTGGGAATTCCCAATATAATCAAACCAGGTCCAGACGCAATTTATTCTGTTATGCCAAATCGTCATGCTTATCCATCAGAGGAACAAGCTCTTAATGGTGCTAACCGTGCAGAAGCTGCAGGCAGATTGCAACCAAATGGTGATGATATTCGTTCCAAAGTATTTTGGCAAAAATAGTTCTTAGTATTTTTATTAGAACCTCCCCCTAACCCCCTCACTGAGGGGGAATTGTAGCGAAATATCCCCCTCCGAGAGGGGGAATTGGATCGTAAATCCCCCTCTTTGAGGGGGAATTGGATCGATAAATCCCCCTCACTGAGGGGGAATTGTAGCGATAAATCCCCCTCTTTGAGGGGGACAAAGGGGGAGGAATTCTATTAAAATT
>DYPF01000021.1:0-2965 GCA_020720105.1 Chloroherpeton thalassium | reverse complement strand
AGCGATAAATCCCCCTCTTTGAGGGGGACAAAGGGGGAGGAATTCTATTAAAATTCACTAACTTCCTTTTCCTTAACAAATTGAAAAAGCAAACTTTTTATTAATTTTGTTCCTTCAATTTATTAAATCAGGATAAAAAATGAAAATCCCAAAGTTAAAAATACACCTTAGCCTAATTGGCTTATCAATTCTTATTTTACTTGGTTGTACCAAAAGTGAAAATGAAAAATGGTTGATTACTTCACCCGCAGGCAATCGTTATGCTAAATTAGATGTAAGTGGCGAATCTATCGATCCATTTGGTCGGATAATCAAACCTCGCGGAAAGACGTTCCGTACTGCACCACACCCTTATGGATTAGTTTTAAGTAAAGATGGAAATATAGCAGTAACTGCAAACTCTGGTACAGGTCCATTTTCTGTTACCATTTTCAAGAATATTTTATCCGATAATCCAGAAATCCGACAAATACCCGAAGGAGCACAAAACGATGAAGATTTGCTTGGAGCTGTTTTTATGGGAATTCAGATTTCTCCGGATAATTCAAAACTATATATTTCTGGCGGACAAGAGAATAAAATTTACATTTTTGATTTGAATACATATCAAAAACTTGGAGAAATTTCTTGTAGCTTAGTAGATGGCGACAGAGATTATACTCACGGGTATATTGGCGATATGAAATTGAGTGCTGATGGCAAAACGCTCTATGCAATTGACCAAATTGGTTTTAGAATGATGGTAATTGATATGGCATCGGGCAAGATTCTTAATAATATTCCTACTGGTCGCTATCCTTTTGGCATTACATTATCTCCAGATGAAAAATTTGCTTTTGTTGCAAATGTTGGAGTGTTCGAATATCAGCCTTTTAACCATTTAGATCCAAATAATTTAGATTCTACAGCATTAGACTTCCCTGCTTTTGGTTATAATACCAAAGAAATGAAGGAAGGTATCAAAAACGATACAACTGATATTTCAGGCTTAGGCGATCCAAATGTGCCTGAATCATTTTCGGTTTGGAAAATTGAATTGGGGAATAAACCTATAGTAAAAGCTAAAATTAAAACAGGCTTTTTAGTTGGTGATGTTGTTGATGGTATTCCTGCTGTTGGTGGTTCTTCACCAAATTCAGTAGTTTGCGATGGTAATTTTGTTTATGCAAGCAATGGAAACAATGATTTAATTTCAGTTATTGATATTAAATTAGATAAAGTTGTTGATAATATTGAATTAATTCTTGATGAGAGAGTAAAAGATTACCGTGGAGTTATTCCTTTTGGATTAGCACTCTCGCCCGATAATTCCACTTTGTATTGTGCTTGTTCTGGAATTAATTCTGTAGCAACAATTAACTTGCGTTCTCGCAAAGTTAATGGTTTTATGCCCGCAGGTTGGTTCCCATCTAAATTAGCTATAACTCCAGATGGCAAAAACTTAATTGTTGCTAATGCAAAAGGTTACGGTAGTGGTCCTAATGGCGGAGCAAACTTTCAATTAGGACCCGAAGGTTCTAATATCGGTAGATTGATGAAAGGTTCTATTTCAATTATGTCAATTCCAAATCAAGCAGAATTAAATGAAGAAACTGAAAAGGTTAAAAAGTATAATTTTAACTTCACTAAAATAACATCTGAACTTATTGCAAAACATAAAGACAATCCTATTCCACTTTATCCGGGCGAAAAGGAAAGTCCAATTAAATATATCGTATTTGTTTCTAAAGAAAATAGAACATTTGATGAAGTTTTTGGACAAATTCCAAATGCTAAAGGCGATCCTTCATTAGCAAGATATGGCTTAAATCGTTCTTTCGAAAACAAAAAGGGCGATATGAGAGTAGATGGAGCTAATATCATGGTAAATCATTGGCAATTAGCTCGCACTTTTAGTATTTCTGATAACTTTTACGTTGCTTCTGATCATTCTGCAGATGGTCATCGCTGGCTTGCTAATACATATCCAAATGAATGGGTCGAAACTTCTGTTTCTGCCGCTTATGGAGGTAAAAGAGAGATGAAGTATCCTTCAAAAGCCCCTGGTAATTATTCATTTGTTGGTTCTTCTGGTTCGATTTATCCTGAAGATTACAATCAAAATGGCTCTTTATGGGATCATTTGGAAAGAAACAATGTTAATTTCTTCAATTTTGGCTTTGGTACAGAACAAGCAGGAAGTCTTAGTGATTCTATACATAAGAATACAGGTGAAAAATATCTTGTCAATTATCCTATCCCTGCTCCACTATTCAATCGTAGTTCTCGAAACTATGCTACTTACAATATGGCGATTCCTGATCAATTCAGATTAGACCAATTCATCACAGAATTTAACGATAAATGGATGGGCAAAGGCAAAACTATGCCGCAAGTTATTACTATTATATTGCCAAATGACCATGGTGCAGGTGATAGACCTTGGGCAGGTTATCCTTTCCGTGAAAGTTATATGGCTGATAATGATTTAGCTTTGGGAAGACTTATTGAGTTTCTTTCTTCGACCCCTTATTGGAAAAATATGGCTGTTTTTGTTACAGAAGATGACTCTCAAGATGGTGTTGATCATATTGATGCTCACCGAAGTGTCCTTATGGTTATTTCTCCGTATGCTAATAAGAAATTTGTGAGCAATATTAATACTTCTTTTGGTAGTATTTTTAAAACAATATTCAATATTCTTGGAATTCCATATCTTAATCAATATGATGCAACCGCAAATGATTTGTCAGATATGTTTAATAACACACCAGCTTATGCTCCTTATATTGCTTTGCCTGTTGATAAAAGAGTTTTTGACCCTCAGAAAGCATTAACTCCTATTGATGAGAAGTTTAATTGGATTGAGGCTATTAATTTGCCTAAATTAGATGCGCCAGCTGACTTTCAGAAGTCTGCAGATGAACGTGACAAAGAAACAATAAAGCAAAGAGAAAGATTAAGTGATCCTAGAAAGAAGAAATGA
>DYPF01000216.1 GCA_020720105.1 Chloroherpeton thalassium | reverse complement strand
TTGCATGCTACATCGTGCAATCTTGTTGCCAGCGGTTTGGCTGCTGTTGTTGATTTACCAAATAGAATTATAATAGCTGCACAATATGCTTATCCTGGCAGAACTTTCGTAACGCTGGGCACCGCTTGACGCAAGTCTTTCCCGCCACGGCCAGCCGGCCAGCCATTTTCCAAGCGTAATAAAATATCAAAAAACTACAACTATTTTGTGATTTGGCTGACGTTTGATTGCTAGTGGTGTCATAGTAAACTCAAAAAAAATGCAAAGTCTAGCTCCCCCTACTTGCCGCAATGATTTACTATTGCTTTCATCATTCATTTGTTTCTAAATTATCTTGTTATTGTGGTGCGAAATAATCAATATAGTAATAGACAGCACACCATATGACAATTATTGAAAATACTAGTACACGGAGATGGTGATACTTAAAGTTATTAGGTTCAGCTTCTCGTTAATCAATAATACTTCGGAATTATTTTTTGTCATGATTTTATTCCTGTTCGCACAGGAAGTAACAACAAACAAAATGTGTCAACAGCTCTCGGTGAAAGACTTGCAAAGTGGGTTCCAGTGTGGTAGATGTTCACTGCAACATGATCAATATTCCAAATATTGTATGAATTGCAAAGGCAGAACAATGAAGGCAGACTGTCCTATCTGCGGGAAGCAAATTACTGTTGAGAATATTGCAAGTCATCCTTGCAAAGTCCTCAACCGATTGATCGTTGTTGATAGAGAAATTGACTTAACAAAAGAATTTAATATTATGTTAGAGCAACAAGGAATTGCTACAGAGCTACCATTAGACAACAAAACTATTGATACAGTAAATGACTTGATGGAAGTTATTCATCGACTAGGTATCACTTTAGACGACATCACCTCATCAAATACATACAAAGAAAGTCATCGTATAGAGTATTGCCACATTTACAAAAAAGGTTACAACTCCGGAATATCCATGGCTGTAGGGAAAGTGAAGAATCGAATGGTTTCAAATCAGAATTTAATGGAGGGACTGAATATTTCTGGTAATCAGATAAAAATTGTAAACCGAATAATGACAGAAGAGACAAACAAAGAAGTTATTTCAAGAAGGAAAACTGGAAATGTTAAAATACACAAAGTTCAGTCTTCCTTAAAAAGCCAACAGGATACAGTTTTCAAAAAAATTATCAACTTCTACTACAACACAAAATCACTCTCCTCCGTAGATGTAGCTGTGAATGATCACCAATATTACACAAATATCCCTTCCGAACAAAAACACGAAATCTTGGAAGAGATAAGGGAGGACGGATTGAGGAAATTTAATGGTAATTGGACAAAAATCGGATTACAAATATTTGAACAATTAGGAATTAATGATATCAAAAGTGGATCAATATCAAGGAATATTAAACGAATACTTTTGGAAAATGATATTTCAGTGAATGTGGCCACCAGATACAGAAGGAAGAAGGTAAAAATTGGAAGTCAAACACTTAATTTCAGTATGAATGTGAAGGAGATTAGGGATGAAAATTTGTTGTTGGTAGCAACACCTAAACCTGTTATTGTAGACGATCAAGATGATGTTTTAGGAGTACAATTAGATATTATTGAATCATTTGAAAAAGTGTTACTTTATTTGTTAAAACATAACTGTTTTTCCAAGTATTGTCTCCAATCTGCAAAGTTTCAAGGTGCTGATCTGCAAGCATCTTATTGGGGAGATGCTACAGGAAATATTGGTTCAAAGGATTCGTTATTTTGCACCAGTTATGGTCTGATTAATAATCTTAATAAGTGTTTCAAACCTGAAAAGGCAAGATTGGTGAATCGTCGTTATCTTGGGTTCATGGGCTACTTTAAAGAAAACACAAAACACTTCGATACTGCAATCAAATTGTTGGGAGAATCAATTTATCAAGTAGGAACACACGAATTTAAAGTACATTACAAACAAGAATATTATACATTCAGAATACGCGTCACCAAATTAAAAGGAGATGCTCCGTTTATTCAAAAGGTTTTGGGCAACTCTCAAGGTGGTAATGAAGCTTGTTTCTTATGCGATCAACACAAGAGTGAATGGCTTGTCAAGTTTTTTAATACTGGAAAATCTAAAACTATTTTAAGTATGTGTACCGAATACAATGAAAAACACACACCCAAAGTCCCTAAATTATTAGTATCATTTTTGGATAAGTTGGATGACCAACTTGTGAAAGATATATTCTCCAACATAGAAGTGGTAATTGACTCCTTGCATCTGGTTAAGAATTTGTTTGAGAATGTGCGAGAATCTGTTATGAACTATTTACAAACATATCTTAATGAATCTCTTCGAACTGAGTTCATAGAACTACATTTTGATATAATCAAAAAAGAATCAATTGAAATTGGTGGTGATCTTACTAAACTTAAGAAAGTTAGATATTATAGAAAGGTTCTAAGTAATGTAGATGAAGTTTATTTGAAAACTATTTCATCTGTACAGGACACAATTCTGAATTCATCCACAATTTCTCAATCTCATAAGAACGAAGCTAAAGTATTTCTCGACATCATCAAACAAATATTTTGCTTCCTCGCTGAAATGACATATTATTTGTACAAATCAAATATCACAAATCCAGAAATTGTACGATATGGTTTTGTCACTTTCCAACTATTTCATTTACTAGAAAAGATCCCAACATATTCTATGAAACTCTACGACCACATAACATATAATCATTCATTTGACTTCGTAAAAACACAAACCCAATCTGAAAATTCAAATGAACAAGATGAATGTATTTTCAAATTCGTAAGAATTGTAATGCATTTATTTGGGGGCCGTCAGTACTTTAAAGAGAAATATTCAACAATAATTGAGTCAGACATTATTGATCAAGCAAAATCTGGTATGAAATCCAAGCAGTGGGAGAGAGTGCCAAAACTTTTTGAATTAATTTGGAGAAGATTGGAAGCTAAGAAAGAACTTTCTGAGAAATTCGGCAATACTTCACATGCTAATAATCATAACACTTTCAAGCAATGGAGTTCTCACAACTATTCAGAAATCAGCATTCCAAAATCAATGATGGAGAATTATACTGAGAATAAGAAGTGGGATAATTTTGTTGACAAAATTTATCCTTATATAGTTCTATGTGTGAATCATCAATTGATTGAAAATGACAAAAAAATTCAGTTACTGGAAATTAATCATGTTGGAGATTCAACAGTGATTAATTCAATCAGTGAATGCAAAAAGTGTGCTACCTTAATTAATCGGCAGTTTGCTTTTTTTTCTCAAATATCTCAAACTAATGCGATATCTCCACATCACACCAATAGTACACCACCTCCCAATATTAAGGAAACTATCTTCCAACTTCAAGGGAGACAATTGGATGAAATTATTTTATTCTTTAATTTGAAAACTCCTACCAAACCAAATATTGAAAAAAAACGAACGCTCATTATGGAATTTTTGAATTCAAATACTGAGAACTTCTCTAAAATTTGGAGGGAAAGAGAAGACATATTCTTAATTAAGAAACGAAAATCCAAAACCTCTAAACAAATAGCTAAAACAGTTTCCAAAAGGAGAAAAGCAACAAGTTCTTCTTCCCAAAACACTCAATTATCTCATGACTCAAGAACTAACTTAAGTCAAACACAAGAAATGACTTCATACTTGTTAAATTCAATCAATGAACCAAATCCTTATTTTAGTAACAGCCAATCTCAAGATTGCTCCATGAATGCAATGGCTTATCAACAATTAACACCCATAATCATTCCTCCACCATCAAACCAACATTCCCTTCCCTTGTTTAACAGTCAACCACAAATCTCTCAGCCACCCATTCTAAATACTACCACCCCTAAAGATATTTTGAATTTTAATAATTAATAAATTTTGTTTCACCCACAATAAGTTTTATTTTATTCAATCAAAAAGAAGATACTCCCTCCAGCATTTACCATTAGATCGAAGAAATGAGTTTTGACGGTGTAGTGGTTGATGTTGTTATCAATGTCTGAGATTGCTCACATGTCATTCCAAAAAGAAAAATGCGTTGTCTGACCAACAACGCTAAAAACCAGCTAAACCGTGTGTTCTCTGGGGATAAGCATATTGTGTGGTGGTGTGAGTATTATAAATGGGAGTGAAGTGGATTGTGTCAAGATAGGAGGGCAGAATCAATTATTTCAATGATTATTATTATTATTATTATCCAAAGAAGAAGTTAATGTTATTATTATTGTAATTAAGTCATGATGATATTATTATTGTTGTTGTATATTCCGTTGTTGTTG
>DYPF01000020.1 GCA_020720105.1 Chloroherpeton thalassium | reverse complement strand
TTCAAATTTTATTGATAAAAAAGTTATTAATGAAGCAAATTTTGAGGAAGTATTTTACAAAAAAGAGGTTGCCAATTATTTGACAGCCTCTTTTCATTAATTTACGATTTCAATTCCAAAAGATATTTTCCCCTTAGAAATTCGTGAATACCTTTATTGCTGTGTTGATTAAAGTATCGGGCATTAAGCCTAAGGCGAGTATGCCAAAGATCGATATGATGATGGAGATGTTTGCCATTCCTAAATGCAATTTCTCCATTGGTTTGTCTTGTTCTTTAAAGTACATATTGATAATTAGACCAATATAGAAATATACGGAAATCAAGGAAGCAATTACAGCTAATACTGTTAGCCACAAATAACCAGCTTGGATTGTGGAATAAAACAAGAAGTATTTACCAAAGAAACCGCCAAATGGTGGCAATCCTACAAGCGAGAACATAAATATCGCCATTGCAAAAGCTAAAAATGGATTAGATTTGCTCAAGCCATTATAATCATGCAAATTCAATCGTGAGTCATCTTTGTTCTCGATAATGGAAACAATAGTGAAAGCACCAATTTGCATAAAGATATAAGCTGCAGCATAGAATGAAATTCCAGCCCATCCATTTATAGAACTGCTTACAATTCCCATTAAGATATAACCAGCGTGAGCCACAGACGAAAAAGCTAACATTCTTTTAACATTCGTTTGCACCAAGGCAGTGATATTGCCAATAATCATTGTCATAGCAGATAGTATTGCGATAATAAATTGAGCTGATTGAGTGATTTGAGTTGCTGAATCAAGTGCATTCAATATCATTTTATCTGTAGGCAAAAATAAGTGCTTTGTAATAAGAATAAAAGCAACGAATGCGGCAGTTTTACCTGCTGTACTCATAAATGAGGTTACATTGGTTGGAGCGCCAGTATAAACATCGGGAGCCCATTGGTGAAAAGGAACAATTGAGGATTTGAAAGCCAAACCAACAAGAATTAAACCCATACCAATTGCCAAATAAACAAAGTTGAAATTGCTCATTGCAATTTTTTGGGCGATTAGCTTAAATTCAATTTCACCAGTCGATCCATAAATCATTGCCATTCCATAAACCAAAAAGCCAGTTGCAAACGCACCTAATAAAAAGTATTTAAGTGATGCTTCGATAGAGAATAATTTCGTTCTGATAAATCCAGCAAGAACAAAGAATGAAATCGACATCAATTCAATTCCGATAAACATAATAAGCAAATTGCCTGCGTGATTGATTATCATCATACCCAGCAAAGCAAGATTCATTAATGAATAGAATTCTTTATAGTGATATTCTTGTTTGTCAAGGTATTGTTTAGTACCAAGCAGTGTTAATATCGCTGCGGTACTGAATAATGAATCAAATATCGAAGTATATCCACCAAAATATAAACTAAAATCATAGAATGAGTAATATCCGATTAATAAATTAATGCTCGATATGATTATCAACACGAAGTTCAACAAAGTTGCATAAAAAACAATTTGCTTATTGCTTTTGGACATTACATCAAAAATTGGTACAAATACAGCAAAAAATGATGCTATTGCCAGAGGTAACATATATAATAATTCAGTTCCCATAATCAATTTCCATTATTGTTTTGTTTTGTTTTAATAGATTTATCTGTTTTCAAGTTATTCAAGTTATTCAAGTTATTCAAGTTATTATTGTATTTATCAAGTTCGGGGAATGGAGTGCGATTAAATTTTACTTGTTCAATTTTATTAACAAGTTTACGAGTGGAGTTCTCGGAAATATTAGTGAATGTTGATGGGTAAATACCAATCCAAACAATAAATATCACAATCGGAATCAAAATAGTCCATTCTCTTTTGGATAAATCTTTTAAATTATGATTTGCAGGATTATCATTTGTACCAAAGAATACTCGTTGGAACATCCAAAGCAAATAAACTGCAGCAAAGATAACGCCTGAAGAAGCTACTATTGCATAAGCCCAATTATTCAATATTGGAGAAGTGAAAGCACCAATTAATGTCATATATTCTCCAACGAATCCGTTAAGCCCCGGAAGACCAACTGACGAGAACATTGCAATAGCAAAAAATGTAGCATAAACAGGCATAATACGAGCTATTCCTCCATATTCAGCAATGTCGCGTGTGTGTCTGCGTTCGTAAACCATACCAACTAAAAGGAATAACATACCAGTTGATAAACCGTGATTGACCATTTGGATGATTGCTCCTTGCAAACCAAGTGCTGTCATCGAGAAAATACCGAGTACAACAAAACCTAAGTGACTTACTGATGAATATGCAACAAGTCGTTTGATGTCGGTTTGAATTGCAGCAACTAAGGCACCGTAAATTATACCAACAACTGCCAACCACGAAATTATAGAGCTAAATTCCATTGATGCTTGTGGGAAAAACTCTAAATTAAAGCGAATCAAACCATAAGTTCCCATCTTCAATAATACACCAGCAAGTATAACCGAACCGGGAGTTGGTGCTTCGGTATGTGCATCGGGCAACCAAGTATGGAATGGAAATAAAGGTACTTTGATGAAGAATGAGACAGCAAAAGCCCAGAACAACCATGCTTGATAGTTGAGAGGAATTCTTGGAGCTGCTTCTTTAATTAGCAAATAATCGGTTGTAAATCCAGTTGTTAAAATATGATTTCCAACATATTGTGAAAGCCAAATAATGCCAATTAGCATAAAGAGTGATCCTACAATTGTAAAAAGAAAGAATTTTACAGTTGCATAAATCTTATTTTTTCCACCCCAAATACCTATTATGAAATACATTGGTATAAGAATTAATTCCCAGAAAATGTAGAACAAGAAAGTATCCATTGCAATAAATACGCCTGTCATTGCAAATTGTAGAATTAATATCATAAAGTAATATTCTTTCTGGCGATGGTGAATGGAATCGAAACTTGCAAGAATTGCAATTGGGCTAAGGAATGTAGTGAGCATCACAAGCAATAGCGACATTCCGTCCATACCGATTCTAAATCCAGTATCAAGCGAGCTAATCCAAATTTGATTGATATAGAATTGGATATTTGGATTATTTGAGTCAAAGGCAAATAAAAGTGCTAATGATACCAAAAATGTTAATATTGATGTTCCCAAAGTGAAATACCTTATGAATTTTTCTAATGTTTTATCAACAAATAGAACTAATAAAGCACCAATCAAGGGAAGAAATAAAGTTAAAAGTAAAGCTGTCATTTTTTTTCAGTCTTTTTTTATAAATTATAAAATAATAAATTATAAATTGTCAATTAATAAATTTTAAATTGTCAATGAGTTATGTTTTTTAGATTCTAAAAATTAGAAACTAAAAATAATCCAAGTAATTAAAACTACGGCTCCTGCGAGCATATAAACTGCATAAGTTTGTGCAAAACCAGTCTGAATCTTACGAATTTTTTCGCCAAATTCTATTGTGATTTTAGCAAGTCCATTTACAAGTCCATCAATAATCTTTACATCTACAACTTTCCAAAGCAAAGAGCGGGCAGTTGTGAGCAAAGGATCGATTATCACGCTATAATAAATTTCGTCCAAGTAATATTTGTTCCAAAGAACCTTATGAACTGGTTTGATGCTATCAGCAATTTTGCGAGGTGAAGTCCAATTTTGGTCTTTTTTGTACCAACGATAAGCCACCCAAATACTGAATAAAGCAATGCCTACCGATACAGCCATCAAAATATATTCAGCTGCTGCTAAGTGGTGCAAACCACTTCTGCCGAGCACCATATTTGCATCTTTGAAAATTGGATGTAAGAAATTATCTAAGAAATTTGGATGATGGCTAAACCAGAAACCAAGAGCATAAGGAATGCCCAAAAATCCACCAAAAGCTGAAAGTACAGCTAATACAATCAAAGGAACTGTCATTGTTTTTGGAGATTCGTGTGGGTGGATATGTTTGTGGTCAAATCTTTCTTTGCCTTCAAAAACCAAATTCACTAATCTAAACATATAAAAAGCAGTCATTAGTGCAGACATTGCTAATATTGCCCAAATCAATACGCTTCCTTCGTGGAAGGATTGCCACATAATTTCATCTTTGCTAAAGAAGCCCGAGAATAAAGGAATTCCCGAAATTGCCAAAGTGGCAACATAGAATGTTTTATAGGTGGAAGGCATATATTTCTTGAGTCCGCCCATCTTTTTAATATTTTCTTCATTGTGCATACCGTGCATAACCGAACCCGCTGCAAGGAATAATAAACCCTTAAAGAATGCATGAGTCATTACATGGAAAACAGCTGCAGTATAAGCACCAACACCGAGAGCAGCAAACATAAATCCAAGTTGGCTGACAGTTGAATACGCAAGTACTTTCTTGATACCATTCTGAACCGTGCCGATAGTTGCCGCAAAGAATGCAGTTAGAGTGCCAATTACAGCTATTACTAACATAGTTGTTGGAGCAAGCGAGAACAATAATGAATTACGAGCCAGCAAGAAAACACCAGCAGTAACCATAGTTGCAGCGTGGATTAATGCTGAAACAGGAGTTGGACCAGCCATCGCATCAGGAAGCCAAACGGCGAGTGGTAATTGAGCAGATTTGCCAGTTGCAGCCATAAACAACAATAGTGTGATTCCTATTATTACAGGAGTGGAAGCGTAAGCAAAAGGATTGAGAGCAAGTGTTTCGTGCAATTCTTGATAACTTAATGTATTGAAATTTACATAAATCATAAACATTGCTACCAAAAATCCAAAGTCGCCAATTCTATTCACAATGAATGCTTTATTGGCTGCTTGCCCTGTCCAAGTGATTCTAGTTCCTTCGAATTTTCTATCATACCAGAAGCCGATTAATAGATATGAACTAAGTCCTACACCTTCCCAACCTACGAAAGTTAGTAAAAAAGTGCTTCCAAGAACCAAATTCAACATCATAAAAATGAAAAGGTTAAGGTATGCAAAGAATCTGAAAAATCCTCTGTCGCCGTGCATATATCCGATGGAATATATGTGGATTAGGAAACCAACACCTGTTATTACAAGACTGTAAATTATAGATAATTGGTCAACTTGATATGATATTGGAATAGAAAAATTACCCGCTTGTATCCATGTGAATAAATTCACGATAACTGGTTTTTCGAGAGGGTGTTGCAACATATCAAGGAATAAAGTAAATGCAAAAATGAATGATAATCCAACAGTTGCACTTCCAATAATGCCTATTAACTTTTCATTTTTCAATCGGTTACCAAATAACCCAAGAAAAACGAATCCAGTCAATGGCAATAATGTGATAAGCCAAACAAAATTGTACATATAATTACTTAAATAGTTTTTTCTAAAATAGAACTTACAAAAAAAGCAATTTAAGGAAAATTGTTTAATTATTATTAATAATTGTGATAGATTTTGGATTTAAAACGTTGTTTTTTTGGTTTGTATATATTTATAGCCATTTAAAAAGTAAATTAAGGTTGACCAATATGACAAAATCAAAGCAAAAATTAATGCCCATGGGTCAATGTAAGGTAAATTAAAAATTACTCCAACCAAACTCATTGCTACGGCAAAAGCAGAGATTTTTCCCCAAAAGTTCGACTTTGGAATTTCCTTTATTGCTTTTGAAAACGCGTAACTGCCAATTAAAATAACCATATCGCGAAACACGTAAATCACAAAGAACCAGAGCGGTAACGAGCCATTAAGAACTAATGCAATTGCTATGAATGCATACATCACTTTATCGGCTATTGGATCGATTATCTTGCCAAATTCGGTTTCCAAGTTGAATTTACGAGCATAAAAGCCATCAAGGACATCTAATGAATAGGCAATAAAAATCAGGAACAAAGCTAAATTAGTATTTCCCCAAAACAAGAAATGACCAATTGCTGGTGCTAAAACTAATCTAAGCAAACTCATTAAGTTTGGAAGATTAAAGAGGATTTTTCTGAGTCTTAGTGAAATTTTCTTGTTCATTAGATTTTATTTACTTTTAGGTTTTAACGAAATTATCATCATTTTAATTTTTCAAATTTTTTTAATTGCAAATATCGCTACAATTAACGAAGTTAATATACCTGCTAACATCGGCTCGGTATTTGTAATAAAAGCGATTTCAACAATTTTTATTTCTTGCAAAATTAAAAAAATCAAAGCAATAAACGAGGGAATTCCTATTGTTGGTATAATTAATTTTTGGGGAATTGTGTAGTTTTTTAAGTAAGATACAACTATAGGAGCAAGCAATCCGGGAATTGCCACCGAAGATGATTTAAAGATAATATCTATAGCCGAAGGTATTAATAACGCAATTGCAACGGAAAAAATTGCAGTGATTATCAGCCCAATTTGTGTGAATCGAATAATACTTGATTCGTTTTTGTGGAATTTCTTTAGCAAATCATTTCCAATTGTTATAGCCGAAATAAAAGCATAACTATCCAAAGTGGAAATTATCACCGACAAAACGCCAACTATGAAAATTCCAAGCCAAATTGGAGGCAATATATTATGAGCAAGCACTAAATAAGCCTGTAATGGGTCAGCAATCTCAAAAAATGCTCTTGCATATAACCCAGTAAATAAAGTCAGAAAATCAAATATCATCCAGAATAAAATAGAAACATAAATCCCGTTTTTTGCTGTCTTTGAATTTACAGCTGCCGAACAGCGCTGATGGAAACTTGGATCTACAAATGTTTGCAAAGATATTATAAACCAAGCAATTACATATTGAATCGACTTGTCGCCCGTTGCAGATAAATGTTGAGATGGCAATTTGTTCAACATAATTTCAATACTGCCCAATTTAATAACAGCAAAAACTAAAAGTATTATAAATCCAGCATACATCAAAATAAATTGAACTGAATTGACCATAACATCAGATTTGAAGCCACCATAATAAAGGAAAGCCAAAGAAATGATTGTTGAGATTATGATTGATAAAGTCAGACTTAATCCAGTAAATGTTTGCAAAATACTACCAAGCATAAGCACATAAGCAGCGGGAAGTGTGATTAATAAAATTACGATAGAAGCGAAATGTGAAGCTTGCTTGCCATATTTTGCTTCGATTTGCTCTGGGATAGTGGAAAATTTATTTTGGTTAATTTTCTTTGCAAAAAATTTAGCAAAAATATATGCAGAAATATAGTAGGGCACACCAAAGCATACCCAAGCAACAATTCCGCTTTGATACACAAATTCACCAATACCGAGTATATTTCCATACCAAGTAGCCACCAAACTCGCCACAAAAAAAGGGAGTGTGATTGTTCTGCCAGCTAATAGGAAGTCTTGCTTATTCTGCGAATTTTCTTTTTTCTTTACTTTCAATCCAAATACAAGTATTCCAAGGAAAAAGAGAATAATTATTAAAATATCAAAAATGTGCAAATTCATTCTACAAAATTAATAATTAATTAAGTAAGTAATAAATTAATGCAATTTAATAAACACTTAATTCGTTTATTATCAATTATTATGTAAAATTCAATAATAGACTACAGAAAATGAGGATTTTAAATCAACTTTACCTAAATAATTATCACTAATAAATTATGAATTCTTATAAAAAAATAAATCAAATTTTCAACAAAACAAACAATGGACTTACTATTGGTATTGATCCTGATATTTCCAAATTACCAAAAAACATAAGCAAAGATATCGATGGAATCTATGAATTTTCAAAGTCAATTATTGAAAATACAAAAGATATAACTGCTGCATATAAAATCAACTTTGCTTTCTTCGAAAACTTTGGTAGCAAGGGTTTCCAAGCAATTGAAAATTTAATGCAAATTATTCCCGAAAATGTATTTACAATAGCTGATGCCAAAAGGTCGGACATTGGAAATTCTGCAAAGTTTTATGCTAAAAGTGTATTTGAACATTTTGGATTTGATTCCATTACAGTTAATCCTTTGATGGGACGCGATTCGATTGATCCATTTATTGAATTTGATGAAAAATTCGTCTTTTTGCTTGGGCTAACCTCAAATTCTGGTGCTGATGATTTTCTAAAAAAAGAATTAACAAATCAAAACACATTATTTCAAGAGATAATTTCAAAAACTTCTGAATGGTATTCGAAAGAAAATGTTGGCTATGTGGTGGGGGCAACTCAATCTAATTTATTTGCTAAAATAAGGCAAATTATACCAAATCACTTGCTTTTAGTGCCGGGAATTGGTACTCAAGGTGGAGACTTAGACGAACTTAAACGCAATGGACTTTTTCCTGCATTAATAAATGTTTCAAGAGATATTATTTTTACATCAATTGAAGATGACTATGTACAAAAGATTTATGTAAAAGCAATTCAGTATGCTAATTCATTGCAAATAAAATGAGTTACAACAAGTATTCAGAAGAATTGCCCAATAGAAGCAAGAAACGAGTTTTAGTAAAAACACCAAAAAACACTAAAGCAAATCTCATCTCGGCGAGAGTTACTGCAATTATATCAAAATCAATTTATGTAAAAACAGATGATAATCAAGAATATGAAGCAATTTTACGTGGTGTTATTAATAGCACTAATCGTGAAAGTTCACTAATTGCTGTTGGCGACTATGTTAAAATAATCCCTTCGGACAATCACCAGAAACAATCAAATTTGCCCTTATGCACAATTGAACAAATTGAGAAAAGGACTACTTCGTTAAGCCGAAAATCAAGCGGATATGAGCCTTTCGAACAGATTATTGCCAGCAATATTACCAATGTGATGATATTAGTAGCAACTGTTAATCCCGATTACAATCTTAAATTGATTGATAGAATTGTCATCTCAGCCGAATTGAATAATCTTAATCCAATTATCTGTGTTAATAAGATTGACTTGATTGATTTGGAGGAGATTCGGGAAGATTTTAGAATTTACCAAGATCATGGAATTGATGTTCATTTTATAAGTGTATATAATAAAATAAATTTGCAAGCATTGTTAGATGCATTAAATGGTAAAGAAGTAGCATTAATTGGTCAGTCTGGAGTGGGAAAATCCACTTTAGTAAATTGGTTATTTGCAAGTGAATTACAGAAAACTAACGAAATTAGCTCGTTTAATTTTAAGGGAAAGCATACCACAAGTTTTGTAAAAATGTTTGACTACAATTTTGATAATAAAATTGAATTCAAAATAGTGGATTCACCAGGAATTAAGGAATTTGGAATTTGGGGATTAGAAAAGTCCGATTTGCCATTCTATTTTAAGGAATTTGAGGATTATTCAATTTCTTGTAAATTTCAACCCTGCACTCATACACACGAACCGGGCTGTGCTGTGATTCAAGCAGTAGAAGATGAAAAAATTCGACCTATTAGATACCAAAGCTACTTGAATATATTGGATAGTTTAGAATAAAAAAAATCCGTAAGTTATTAATAATAATATGCTTACGGATTTGTCTTTGTAGCAGAGGCAGGACTCGAACCTGCAACCTTCGGGTTATGAGCCCGACGAGCTGCCATTTGCTCCTCTCTGCGATATTAAAGAATACAAAATTAGCAAAAAAAAATGACATAGCCAAATTAATTGAAATTTAACAAAGATTAAATAAATATCATCTAATTAATTTGTTAATAATCATATTTTTTTATCTTAATAATTTACAGCATAATCTGATAATTATCAAATTTGGAACAAAGTTCACTGAATTTTGTAATTGACTGCTTACGAACTAAAGGGATTTTAAAACAAGAAAATTCCGGAGGGCGAAGTACTAATTACGAAATAGTTGAAAGCTATAAAAATACAAGAAACGAGAGTTAGAAATTATAAGAATATTAATTTTTGAATTTTAGAGTAATGAGATGTAAAAATCAAGAAATATCAGACAGCCGAATAATAGATGATATTATCAACTTCTAAGATTTGTCAACTATGCTTAATCACCGATGATGTTCAGCTTATCAGCTGACTTCGTATCTTCTGAGTGAATTTTCATCTCTGCTTTGGGTTTGAATAATTTACCTGAATTGATTGCCGAAGCACTGCGGGCAAATCCATTTAAAATAAGGTGATTTATTCCCATAATTGCATTTTCTTGCATTGTTTGAACTTGGTCTAATTCGTCCGAATTGAAGTCCGATAATACATAATCCACCAATTCCCCCGCTCCAAATTTCCTGTCAATCCCCAGACGCAACCGAATGAAATTAGGATTTTGTGTTTTTTCGATAATTGACGAAATGCCATTATGACCACCATCGCTGCCACCAGAACGTAAGTGAAGTTTGCCCAAAGGAAAATTATATTCATCAACCAATACCACAATTCTCGCGATAGGCACTTTGTAATTAATCATCAAACGGAGAACTGCTTCGCCCGATAAATTCATATAAGTAAGTGGCATTCCAATTATACAAATCTGATTTTTATGCTTGTATTCTGCTATTTGATAATATTTTGTCTCTTCAAATATTTGAAAATCATTTTTTTCAATAATTTTATCAATCACCGACCAACCAATATTATGGCGAGTATTCTTATATTTCACACCTGGATTGCCCAAACCTAATATTAACCAATCTGCATTTTGCACTTTCGTTTCCTTCGTTTAGATTATTATTTGACAATTACAAATATGCTTCCAGATGCGATACACTATCTAACAGAACATCACGCATTTTGCTGCCTTTGCCTGCTCCAACTATCCCTGCGGCTTCTATCTCGTCCATAATCCTACCAGCCCGTGCATAACCAATTTTCATTCTACGTTGCAACATCGATACCGATGCCTGTTGCATAGAAACAATCAACTTAGCTGCTTCCTCGAAAAGTGGGTCGCGGTCGTTTGGATCCATATATTTTTCTACCTTCTCCTCAGTATCCACACTTGGCAAAATATATGGCTCGGGATAGCCCGTTTGACTTGCAATAAATTCGCAAATATTATCAACTTCGTCAGTGGAAATAAAAGCATTTTGCACACGAATTGGCTTAGGTGTACCCGGTGGCAATATCAACATATCGCCATTACCGAGAAGTTGCTCTGCTCCTTGTTGGTCTAAAATTGTACGACTATCAATCCTTGATGATGCAAGATAAGCGATTCTTGCAGGGAAGTTCGCTTTGATTAGACCAGTAATTACATCTACCGACGGACGCTGAGTGGCAACAATCAAGTGAATGCCAACTGCTCTTGCCATTTGAGCCAACCGAGTAATTGGCTCTTCGATTTCCTTGGAGGCAGTAAGCATCAAATCTGCCAACTCGTCAATTATCACAACAATATAGGGCATTGGGGAGTGTTTGATTTTTTCGCTTTTGCGGATTTTACCTTCATAAAATTTTGCATTATAATCGTGAATATTCCTCTGCCCAGCATCAGCAAGAACATCATAGCGATTTTCCATTTCCACAACACAAGATTTGAGAATTAACACTGCATCTTTTGGATTAGTAACAATCAAATCTTCCACATCGGGCGATGTTGCCAAATAATGTTGACTTAATGCAGCATATTGAGGCATTTCCACTTTCTTTGGATCAATGATTACAAATTTTAAATCAGCTGGATGAATTTTGAATAATAAACTATTGATAATTGAATTAACGCCCACACTTTTTCCCGAACCAGTTGAGCCTGCAATCAATAAGTGAGGCATCTTGGTCAAATCTTCGATAAACACTTCTCCATTAATTGTTTTGCCAAAAGCAAGAGGCAATCTAATTGATGAAGACTGATATTTCTCAGAACTTACTATGTCCCCAAAGCGAACCATTTGTGGCTTAGCATTTGGAATTTCTACTCCTACAGTACCTTTGCCCGGCATCGGAGCAAGTATTCTTATACCTTTTGCTTTGAGTGCCATTGCCAAATCGTCCGAGAGCGACTCTATTCTACTGATTTTGATTCCAGGAGCAGGCACAAATTCGTATAAAGTAACCACAGGACCAGGAGTAATTGTCATATTCTCAATTACAATTTTAAATGTCTCCAATTTCTCTTGTAAGATTTGTGCATTTGCCTTGAATTCTTCGTAATCCACATTGCTTTGTGCTGGTTGTTTAATCAATAAATCTAATGGTGGAAATTTATAATTGATTTTCATTTCGGAATGGTCAGTATAAATCAATGATTTAGCTGTATCTGTAGCTTTAGTTTCGGGCAGAATAGTTACTCTGACATTTTTGGGATCTTGAAAATCTTGTTGGATTTGAGTTGGTTTCTCCGTGATTATTGGCTTTATATCGGGAATAATTTCAAGTTGATTACTTTGAGCTTTAATTGAATTTTCATCTTCATTTTTATTTTCACTTTCTTTATTCCACTCAATTTGATTTAATAATTCATCAATTTTTGTAATTTTATCATCAATAGGAGTTATATTTTCGTTTGTGTCGAGATTATTAGATTGTGAGGTTGCAGGGATTTTCTCTTCAGTTTCTATGTAATAATCAATATGTTCTTCGTCCAAAATATGCTTCAATTCTTCGGTTTCGTGTTGCATTTCTTCTTGGAAATCTTTATTTGGCATTGCAACTTTGCTTGGGTCAATCAACTTAATTTGTGGAATGAACTTTTTTGGTTGCTCTGGTTCAGGTTTTACTTCAATATTGCTATTTATAATTTGATTATCTTCTTCAATATTTAATATTTTATTGCGTGTCGAAAAAGGAATATCAGACAATCCAGAACTTACTATTCCACTATTTACAACAGCATCATTATTCACAATATGAAATTCAATTGGCTTTTTAGTACTTTCTTTTGTATTGTTTTCAATATTTTGATTTGCGATGTTATCAATTAATTCTGAAGTAGATGAATCATTCAATTCGGATTCCGTAATATTATCAGCATCTTGTGTTTGACTTTCATCAATTGGATTTTCTGATGTGTCTTCTGGATTTTCATCTTTATTTTCTTTTCTATTCTTAAAGAAATTTATGGTACTTGCATAAAGATATTTGATAATATCCGAAATTTTAAAATTCATTCGATAGAAAATAGTTAAGAATATTGCAAATACAAAAATCAAAAATGCACCATAATTCCCAAATACTGAGCTTATCAAATGAGCAAAGAAATAACCGACAAGTCCGCTCCATTCAAAAGGAATTGTACCCAGCCAAGTAAATGACTGAATCGAACCGAAAAAGCCCGATGCAAAAAGCATTATTAGCGTCCAAAAAATCGTGGTTTTACCAAGATTTGAATAATTTTGATTTTTTCGTAAAATAGCAAAACTTAAATAAATTCCCAAGAAGAGTATTATAATAATTGGATAACCGAAAGTTTTGTTTAAAAGAATGTCGGATAAATAAACGCCAACTAATCCCAGCCAATTTTTTGTAATTGATTGTCGTGCAATGATTTCAGGATTGCCGTCTAATAAGCCCAATAAGTCCGAAATAGACAAAGTGGATTGCTCCACATCACTTCGATGGAACGATACAATCGAAAAAGCAAGAAAAGTCAGAACAAGCAATGATAAAAATGCAAATGTTTTAATGTGAAATGTATATTTTGACTTGACTTTTTCGATTAAGTTTTCTTTATTTTCCGTAGAATTATCTTCATCTAACGGCAAATGCTTTTCTTCCGAAAACATTTTTAAATTCCCCTATGCTGCAAAATTCAAATATAAGAATTTCTATTGAATATTTTTTAAAATTAAAGTTAAATTATTGATGTTTTTATGCTTATGCCTTCGATTATTGGCAATGATGGATATTTATTCCAAGAAAAACTTTCCTCGATGTCTTCTGCCAAACCAGCGGCATACATTTTTTTACAATGGTCACGTGATTTTAGAAAGTCAAAAATATTCTCTTTGTGGTAATCAAATAAATCCTTTGCTGCACAAGCTGCATCTTGAAGCTCGAAGCTGCCGCTTTTAGTTAATTCGCTAATATATCCACCAATACATAAAGTATCCTCGAAAGAGAAAAGTCCATTATTTCCTGCACACAAGAAAGAAATATTATCAATTTCGGAATTGGTTGATAAAGAATGCTGAATATATTCCATCACCTTATCGAAATTAACATAAGCGGCAATAATTCTGTGTTTGGAGGATTTTGCTTTGGTAAATATGCGCGTGCCATTTGTTGTTGTAAAAATGATTGTTTTACCTTCGATTTTCTCGCGAGTGTATTCCAAAGGTGAATTGCCAAAGTCGAAACTATCGGGTTTCATCATATTTTTTTCGCCACCAATAATGCGTATAGAGCGGTCGAGGCTTGCGTAAATTTTCATTGCTTGGTCGGCTTCTTCGGCAGGAATAATTTCTTTGGCGCCATTATGAATTGCTGCAGCAATAGTAGTGCTTGCTCGGAGTGCATCCACATAAACAACGATTGATTTGGCAAACTGATTTTCGTCTTCCTTAAAGTTGGAGGTCAAATAAGCATTTATTAACATTATCAAAATTCATTTTTATCTAAAATCAAAATTATCAATAAGTAAATAAATAGAGTTGAATTTTACAATTATATTTTGAAAATTTTTCCACTTTGTTGATGATTATTTATAAATTATTTATTTTTGTTTAATTGTAAAAATGCAGTTTAAATAAATGTCAACATTACTTTATATTTTGGTTGGTGGAGGGCTTGGTTCAGCAAGTCGTTATTTGCTTTCCAATTATATCCAAAAATTTGCAACTTCTTTATTTCCAATTGGTACATTGGGCGTAAATACACTTGGTGGAGTATTCATAGGTATTTTATGGGCATTTGTAGAAATGCTAAACTTACCAAGAGAATTTCGTTTTTTTGCAATTACAGGATTCCTGGGCGGTTTCACGACATTTTCTACATTTTCGTTAGAATCGATGAATTTATTACGCGAAGGAGAATATTACAATTTTGCAATCTATGTTCTACTTAATAATACTTTTTCGATTATAGGAACAATTATTGCGTTTTTAGCCACCCGCTGGCTTTTACAAAATATCAAATTTGGTTGAGGTGAATTATGAAAATTCCTGAAAATGGCTCATTGCTACGGATATTTATTGGCGAGTCCGATAAAATAAATGGAAAACCACTTTATGAACAAATTGTATTGAAAGCACGAGAACTAAACTTAGCCGGAGCAACTGTCTTGCGTGGGATAATGGGTTTTGGGTTAAGTAGCCGTTTGCACTCCACTAAAGTTCTTAGACTAAGCGAAGATTTACCAATTATTGTGGAAATAGTAGATAGTGAGGAAAATATCAGTAAGTTGCTACCATATTTAGACGAAGTTGTCCAAGAAGGCTTAATAACAATTGAAAAAGCCACAATATTAAAGTATCGCCACAAGAGCTGAAGAAAGTTGAAAGGGGAAATGTTAAAGATATTAAATCACTCAAAATAACAGATCTCTTTTTCGTCTTAACTAAAATTATTTTTAGTCAAATAGAATATTCCGAATAAGATGAATTATTATAAATTACAATGCTCACAAATCATACGTGAAACAAAACACACTTATACAATAGCTTTTTCTATTCCCGATGAATTAAAAGATGTGTTCAACTACCAAGCAGGTCAGTATCTTACACTAAAAGTTGATATTGAGGGACAGGAAGAAAGAAGAGCATATTCAATTTCGAGCGTCCCTAAAGTTGATAAAGATATTAAAATAACTATTAAGTCTTTGGAAGGTGGTAAAGTGTCTGTATACTTCCCACATAATATCAAGCTCGGCGATTATGCAGAAGTAATGCCACCAATGGGAAATTTCACATTTGTTCCTGATTTTACTTGCTCTCAGAACTATTCACTTTTTGCGGCTGGAAGTGGAATCACACCTCTTTTTTCAATTCTGAAATCTATTTTACTATTTGAACCAATGAGTAAAGTGGATTTGTTTTATTCTAACAGATACGAAAATGAAATTATTTTTGCAGCAGAATTGAAAGATTTTGAAGAAAAATATCCCAAGCGACTAAAAGTTCACCATTTTCTAACAAAATATGATGAAAATTGGCAATATTATAGCGGTCGTATTAATTACAAACAAATTGAAAATATTCTAAAAGCTCAGGAAAATCCCAAGAAAAAGCAAGATTTTTACCTTTGTGGTCCTCGCGAATATATGAGCAATATCCAAAATGCCCTTGCAATTCTGGAATTTCCAAAGAATCTCGTTCATCGTGAGTTTTTTACAGCAGATTTAGATAGTTTGAATAATGATAATAAACCCGAACTTATCGATAGAAATGTGCAAGTGCGTGTATATGGCAAAACACATAATTTGCAAGTAGAAAAAGGCGATACGATAGTTGCTGCGGGCATAAAGCAAAATTTGATTTTGCCATATAGTTGTCAGATTGGAGCTTGCACCACTTGCCGTGCCAAATTGATTAGTGGCAAAGTGTATATGGATATTCACGATGGTTTGTCCGAAAGCGACATTAAGAATAATTTCATTCTCACTTGCCGTGCTTTTCCCGAAAGTGATGATGTAATAATAGATTTAGATTATTGAAAAGTCAATTATTAAATAATATTTCTAAATAAATTTAGGAGTAATAGACAAAATTGATGCTAATTTTTAGACGATAGTCTCTAATGGACAAAAATGATGCTTTTTTTTCTTATAAAATATTTGTAATTATATAGAATTTCTTATACTGCAATGTTTGACAGAAACAGAAACGAGCTCTGCAGGAGAGCAAAATATAACATCTATGGTGAAGTTTTTTTTAGAGTAGCCTCCCCCTTGCCCCCTCACAGAGTGGGAATTAGCGTGAGGACAAAACAGGCTATGGATTCCCGTTTGCACGGGAATGACGCCAAAACTTACTTATGAGACAGCCTCAGATATTGGATATTTTATACTATTTCTTTAATGCTTCCAAAATTAATTGTTCAGCAGTTATTGGATATATCTTTTCAAATTTTATAGTTTGGTCTAAAGTATCATTCATATAATAAATTGGTACTTCATTTTTAAAAATCACTACTTCAGGTAATTGATTTAACTTAACAATGTTCGAATAAGGATTATTGTTAGTTCTTGCACTCATTGCATAAATCTCATACTTTGATTCGGGAAAATTCAAATCTTGTAATATCTTTATTGCTTGTGCAAAAGTTTTCTTCTCGCCCGGGCAAGAACAAGATGCACGAGCAAATATCACAAATTTATGCCTATTTGTATCAATTAAATCCACGATTTGATTGAATATTGCAGTGTCGGGCTGATATGTAACCAACACTTCGTTCACCCAAGTGTAGCCAGGTGTTTCTAACATTTGGTCTACGGTCATTGGTATAGCATCGGGCTCGATTACTTTTTCATTACAAGACCAAAGAAAACCGATTAATACTATTGCAAAAATTCTTATAATTTTCATTTTAGCCTCGTTTATTTTAATTTAATTAGTTGAGGTTCAGAATAATTACTTTGATTACCTGGTTTGATAGCCTTAACTCGAAAATAATATTCTGTTCCACTTTTAAGTTCAACTATTTCCATTGAATCGATATCTCCAATATCCAAATTATTATAGATTCCATCAATATTAGAAAATTTTGCATCTGTTGCAATATCAATTACATAAGCAGTAGCACCCTGCACTTTATTCCAATTAGCTACAAAACCAGTTTCGGTTATACTTGATGGTGCTTTCACTTGCGGTGTTTTAAGTTTCAATTCCTTCGAACGTGGATTACCACTGCCATCATTCAAATTATAGTTAATAAATTCTCCATTGCCATTGTATTCAAATACTTGGAAATAATAAGTATCAAAGCTTAGATCTTTTAATTCAATTGAACTTTGCTTACCTTTTAAATTTGCAACTATAAAACCATTACCAATTTTAGAATCGGCACTACCAAATTTTGGGTTTGCATTGTAAGATTTACCATCTTCGGGCTTAGTTATATTTTTATCTTTACTTGCAACTACAATTCTGCCTTCGCCTGTTCCTTGAGCAAAAAGTACTTTAATTGATGATTCGGTAACATTGGAAAATGCTAATGCTGAAACTTGTTTTTTGGGTTCGGGGGCGAGCGTAAAGAATGGTGTCTTGTTAATTAATTCTGCTTTTGCATCACCTTTTTTGTAAGCAAAAAGTGCAAATTTTGTTTGTGATGGCAAGCCTTGTATAGTCAAACTTAATGACTTATCAGTGAATTTACCTAACTCTAAACTTTGATTTTTCTTAAAATCAATTTTGGATGCATCGATCTTATTTGATAATTGTTTTTCTGATACATTTGGTTGCACCAATTCTGTATTAAATTCAGCAATATACAAATGAATAGCAGAGCCATCATTTGTTAGTTGTAATGTTACAGAATTGTCTGTTGAATTTGTAATTTTAGCAGCAAATTTATCTGCAGCCAAAAAAGTTGATGTATTTACTAATAGAATTAGTAAAATAGCAATTAGTTTGAAATGTTTTATTAACATATATATTCCTCTTTTTTCAAAATTAATCATTTTTCAAGTTTTACAGAAACTATTTTTGTCACACCTTCTTCTTCCATAGTCAAACCATACAATAAATCGGCGGCTTCCATAGTTTTTTTATTGTGAGTTATTAAAATAAACTGAATTTGCTTGTCCTTGCTAAATCTTTTAATTAAATTAATAAATTTATCAATATTCGAATCATCAAGGGGAGCATCAACTTCGTCCAAAATACAGAATGGACTCGGTTTTACAAGATAAATTGAAAATAAAAGTGCAATAGCAGTTAGAGTTTTTTCTCCTGCCGATAGCGAATCGATTGATGCTGGCTTTTTGAATGGTGGTTTTGCTGTGATAATTACATCAGAATCAAGTGCTGAATCACCATCTAAAGCCAAATCTGCTTCTGCCTCCTCACCAAATAATACTTTAAACAAATTCTTAAAATTAACTTTTACTTGCTCAAAAGTTGTTGTAAATTTTTGAATTGCAACTTTATTAATTTCAGCAATTGTTTCATTCAATATTTCGCGAGATTTTTGCAAATCATTTATTTGTGTTAGCAAAAAGTCCAATCGTTTCTTTTGCTCTTCAAAGTCCTCTAATGCTTGGAAATTAACATTACCCAAGCTCGAAATCTTTTCTTTATGCTGATGAATCTTATTCTTTTCTTCAGTATTATCAAAGTCTGTAAAGTATTCTAAAGTTACTTGTCTTTCTTGTATGGTTGATAAAATATCAATTTGATATTGCTCATTTGATTGTTCAATTACACTTTGAAGTTTAGTTTTAATCGAAGTCAATTCAATTTCAATAGAATGAATATCATTCAATATTTTTTGATATTGCTTTCTTGCAGTATCTGATGATATTTCGTATTGTGTTAATTGCTCTTGGAGATTTTTTCTTTCTTGTTGTTTAATATTCTTTTGTTCAATAATCAAAGATAAATCAATTTTGATTGTTGAAATGTTGTTTTCAAATTTTGTATGATTTTCCGATAGTTGCTCAAGCACTAATTTGTTCTTTTCTAAATCATTCTGTTTGTAAATTAATTGTTTTTTTGCATTTTCGGTTAAAGCAATTAATTTGTTTATTTCACTTTCGGTATGTTTAAGTCTTTCGTTTAGCCTTGCTATTTCAATTTCGATATTTCGTAATTCCTTTTGATTGTTTTCCAACTGCAATTTTACTTGATTAAAATCATTTTGATGTAAATTTTGTTGATTCAATAATTGAACCAAATTTTCATCTATTGAGTTAATTTCATCAAATCCAGTTGTTTCTTCATTCAACTTTTCGGCTAATTCTGCATTTATCAGATTTAAATTATTTTCTGTTGCTTGTTTGCTATTATTTGTGAATTCAATTTTATTTTCAAGTCGCAAAATTTCCTGACGAATTGTATTGAATTTATTCTCCAATTGCTTAACTTCGGATTCTTTATCAGGAATAGCAAATTGCCAAATTTTATTCTGTTCAGCCTTTAATTTTTCTTGAATATTTATTAATTCTTGTTTAACTTGGTCGATTTGTTCGTTGAGAAGTTGAATTTTATTTCTACGACCAATCATTATTGATTTGTAAGTTGCCGCTTCGCCACCGCCACGAACTAAACCGCTTTTATCTATAAGAATACCATCAAGTGTAACAATTTTTTCAATTCCAAAATGTTTGTTTTCGGAATTACTTATAATTTTAATTGCATTGTCAAAATTATCAACTACAAGAATATTCGCTGACAAATTTTCTATTAATTGTTTGTATTTATCGTTTGTGGAAATTAATTCACTCAACCAGCCAACAATTCCATCAAAATTCAACTCCGAAATATCTTTCTTGTTTAATTGAAGATTGTTCAGATTAATTGTGAAATTAGCCCAACCTTGTTTGTTCAATCTCAAATCATTAATAGCAGAATCGATATCTTGTATGTCTTCAATCATAAACGATGATAAAACATTCTCCATAGCAATTGTTATGGCTTTATTGTATTTATCATCAATGTTAATTATTTCGCCAAGCAATAGTTTTTCTGCTTTTGGCGACCAAGTTTTGCTACTTAATAGAGTCTTGATTGTATTATCACTTATTGCAATATTTTCTAAGAAATTCTTCTCAGTTTGCTTTTGATTCAACGAATTTCGTAGTTCAAGTTCTGTATGGCGATAATCTTCAATTAATTTTTCGCTATCTGATTTTAGTTTAATCAAATCTGCAAGGGTGTTTTTCTTCTCCACAATTATTTTTTCTAACTCGTCAAAATCAATTTTAAGAGTGTCTTTATTAGTCGTATTATCTATTATTTGCTTAATTAATTGATTTAGCTTGTTTTGCTCTTCATTAATTCTGATTGTCAATCTGTCAATTAAATTTTTAGATTTAGCAATGCTCGAATTGATAAAACTCTTTTGTTGATTCAAGTCTTTGATTCTTTGTGTGGATAAATCCAATTGCTTTTGTTTGTCAAGATATATTTCTCTAATCTTGGCTTCGGTTGTTTTAAGTTCATTAAGAGCATTACTTTTTTCGTCAATATTGAGTTTCAGTTCGGAGAATTCATTCTTTAAATTCTCAATATTTGTTGAATTTCTTTCGATATATTTGTCTGAATCAGCAATTTCATTTACCAAACTATTATTCAATGATTTGAGATTGATTGATTTTTCTTCGTTCAATTTCAAATCATTATTTAAATTAGAAAGTACATTATTGGTGGAAATTTCCTGATTTGTTAATTCTTGAAATTCCTCATCTGTTTTATTATATTTATCTTTGAGTTCTAATTGAAATTGCTCTATACTCTTAACTTCATTTTCACCAATTTCTAAATTCTTAGAAAGATTTAAGTATACGATATTCTTTTTTTCCAAATTGTATTGACTAATTAAGATCTCGTAAATAAAGAAGTTAACTTCAATTTCCTTTAGTTCATTGATAAGTGTATTATATCTCTTTGTTTTGGCAGCTTGGCGGGAAAGCGAATTAACATTTTTCTGCACTTCGGTGATAATGTCGTTAATTCTTTCAATATCCAATTCCACATTATGCAATTTCTTAGTTGCATCTTTTTTATTTAACTTAAACTTCTTAATTCCTGAGGCTTCTTCAAATATTTCTCGTCTTTCATTGGTATTGCCATTTAGAATATTTTCAATCATTTTCAATTCAATTACAGAATACGAATCGGCACCGAGTCCCGTATCCATAAATAAGTTATTGATGTCTTTTAATCGAGCAGGAACTTTATTGATAAGATATTGGCTTTCACCATCTTTGAATAATCTACGTGAAATACTTATTTCATCGTAATCGGTTGGCAATATCTTTTTATTATTCATTATTGATATCGAAACTTCGGATAATCCCAATGCTTTTCTGTTTTTAGAACCATTGAAAATAACATTTTCCATCGATTCTGAACGCAAAATTGATGTTTTCTGTTCGCCCAGAACCCACCTTATAGCATCTACAAAGTTAGTTTTACCAGAACCATTTGGACCAACAATTGCTGATAGTCCATCATGAAACGTAAGCGTAGTTTTGTCTGCAAATGATTTAAAACCAATAATTTCTAATTTTGATAAATACATTAATGTCGCTTTTTAAATGTTATGTAATAAGGTATTAGTGATATAATTGTTGTGTAAATTGTGCTTCCTAACCATTTGAAAATAAATATTAACCAAAAATCCACTTGAGTAAGACGAACATAAAATATATTTTGTATTAAATTTGATGCTAAAATACTAATAAATACAATGAAAATAAATTTATAACTACCCAAGACTAATTCTTCTTTGCCTTGTCGATAGAAAAAGCTTGCAATTAAAGCACTTACTAAAAATGCAAAAGAACCAACTCCAACTACTTGAAGAGTAAGTATGTCGAAAATGATACCGATTATAAATGCGGCAAGAAAGCCAATCAACTTTCCTTCTCGTAATACAATCCATATTGCCAATAAATTCAATATATTAGGTTGAGATTCATTAATTACAATTAGTGGTAATAAAGTTAATTGTAGTAATGTTAATATGATTAAAATCACACTATAAAACAATACAATTTGCCTTTTATTACGTCTAAAATTTATTTTAGGTAGATAAACCATATTCTTTAATTGAATTTAAAGTATTGATTGATTAAATTTACTTTGTTTGTGTCTGGTAATTCTTTAATAATAATCACCTGTTGAACTTGGCTAAAGTATGAGTATGGCTTGACAACAATTCTAAAAAATAATGAACTTTTTGGAATTTCAATACTTTTCACTCGTCCAATTGGAATATCAGCGGGAAATCTGCTACTGAAATTTGATGTTATTACTTCCTCGTCTTTCTCAATAGTTAGTGTTTTTGGAATATTATCAATCACTAAATCTTGCACTCCATCCCAAGAAAGAATTCCTTTGGTATTGGAAGTGGTTAAAGAAACAGAAATATGAACATCGGCATTATAAATTGTTTCGATAATCGAATATCCATTGCTTGCCGCAGCAATTGTGCCAATAAGCCCTGCATCAGTCCTTACAGACATACCAAATTTCAAACCCTGTTCAGCTCCTTTGTTGATTAAAAGGAAGTTCTTATTGCCGATTTTTTCAACTCCCACAACATCTGCAAATTCGTAGTTTGCTGTAGTGTCTGTTTTCAAATTCAATAATGCTCGTAATCGTCTTTTTTCTTTTTCGGCTAAATAATTTTCGGTTACTTCATTAGATAATTCAATATTCAATTCACGCAAAATTTGATTTTCTTTTTGCAAAGCAGAAACATTTGGAAAAATGAAAATTTTATCGTTTATAAAACCTAAAATTGCTACGATAGATGCCCTCATACCACCAATAGACGAAAAATCACCCAGCGAAATTAAACTGAGTGATATTACGACTAATAATGTATAAACAATATAATCTCTGAATCTTACAAAAAATTCATAGACTTTTTGAGCAATCATAATCTATTTTTTTGTATTTATAATTTGAATTATTAGAATTTTGTTTTGTAATAACTGTAATAGTCACCAATTAGCTTGAATGCACTATCGAGCACATCTTCTGTTGGCAATATAACTATTCTAAAATGATGGCTCCCTGGTTTCTGACCAAATCCAGTTCCCGGAACTACTACAACACCTGTTTCCTGCAACAAATTCTTGCAAAAATGGTTGTCATCTTCCACATCAATCGAAGGAAATGCGTAAAAAGCACCCATCGGTGGCACAAGATTGATTCCATCAATATTCGAAATTTTGTCCATCACAATATTTCTTCTTCTCTCCAATTTTGCAATTACTTCCTTCAAATGTTCTTTTTTGCCATCTAAAGCAGTAGGAATCGCAAATTGCAGTGGGTGATTTGCCGAAACTCTTGCCCGTAGTAATTTATGAACTGCCTCTAAATAATCTTGCAAGTACTCAAAATTACCGCTCATCACCCCCCAACCAATGCGGAAGCCAGGTGCCAAGAAGTTCTTAGATAATCCCGAAAAGGTAATCATTGGAACTTGGTCGTTTAGCGATGCAATTGAGACTGATTTGTTATTATCCAAAAGTAATTTATCATAAATTTCATCTGCAAAAATTACCAAATTATGTTCGATTGCCAATTCAATAATTTGCTTCAATGTGTCTGTATCGGCAATCGATCCAGTTGGATTGTTTGGATTTATCAATACAATTGCTTTGGTTTTGCTATTTATTTTGGATTTTATATCTTCGATATCTGGTTGCCATCCCTTACTTTCATCTAAATAATATGGATTTGCTTCCATTCCATACTTGCTCTGAATGGCAGTATAAAGCGGATAACCGGGGGTAGGCATCAGGAAATTTTCACCATCATTAACAAGAGCTGACAAGCAAATTTCGATTGCTTCGCTTGCTCCAGAAGTTATAAAAATAGTGTGAATATTGCGTATACCTTTTGCAGCAGCATCGCGAGCTATAGCATCGGTGGCAAAAGTTTCTCCAATCGAGGACGCATAACCATTCTTATTATCAAGCATAGCTTTGTGTATAGATTCGATAATTTCGGGTGGAGTGGAAAAATCATAAACATTTGGGTCACCAATATTTAAATAATACATTGGTTTACCAGTTTTTTTCACTTGGTCGGCTAATACAATAATATCTCTAATTGCATAAGTAACGTTCGCTGTTCTAGCAGCTGGAATAATTTTTGTTAACATAATTTTCTTTCCGATTTGGAATACAAATAATATACAAAATTAACGAATATTTCTAAACCTATTTTGAATTGTTGGAAAATTGAACAAATAATTCAATTTTAAAGTGAGATTGGATATGGAAATGATAAATACATATATCCAATGACCAACAGACAACTGAAATCCGATAAATTTTGATGATTGAGCAGAACGAAGTGCGTATCAAAACCAACGATACCTCAATCATATTAGATAGGTACAGCTCCACCACCAGCCGATGTTCGAATTATACTCACGGAAGGAGGTGGATTACGATTTTCATATTATGCCAAATTCATTGTCCATTTCCATTCCATTATATCCATATCTCGTCTGCTCACTCTCGAAGCTCCGCCCGCCACCACGTAGCGACCCTTAGGAG
>DYPF01000001.1:16781-71280 GCA_020720105.1 Chloroherpeton thalassium | reverse complement strand
TGTGCCCGAAACAGGACTTGAACCTGCACCCGCTTCAGCGGACTACACTCTGAATGTAGCGTGTCTGCCAATTTCACCATTCGGGCAACGTGCATCTTCTGGCGGTGAGGGTGGGATTCGAACCCACGGAACCATTGCTGGTTCAACGGTTTTCGAGACCGCCCGATTCAACCACTCTCGCACCTCACCGTTTCGAAAAGAATACAAAATTAACTATTTAGAATAGATTATAATGCATTATTTATTACAATATTTTAAATTAATGATTTTATTCCCAAAACTAATATAAAATTTATTCCAAATGCTGTTACAAATTGTGCTGTATTTCTTACTAAGATTGTATATTCACGTTTATTGGCAGTTTGTATTAGCTTGAGTGCAACTGGAATGCTTAGCAAAAATAGCAATGATGAAATTGAATTAGTATGATAAATTGCTATTAAATATGCAAACAAAATTATTGTAAAATACAAAACTTTCGAACCTTTTTCACCTAAAATATGTGTTAAAGTTATGATATTACTTTCTGCATCCGTCTTTGCATCACGAATATTATTAGCGAGTAAAATATCAACTATCAATAGACCCAAGGGAATAGAGACCCAAAATGCGTCCCAACTAAATTGCTGGATTTGTAGATAAGTTGTG
Source organism: Chloroherpeton thalassium (assembly GCA_020720105.1). Classification (GTDB taxonomy): domain Bacteria; phylum Bacteroidota; class Ignavibacteria; order Kapaibacteriales; family UBA2268; genus GWF2-33-9. The sequence continues at coordinate 70,632 of DYPF01000001.1, read as the reverse complement.
CCAATTGTAATTAAAGGACCAAAAGCAAGAAAAATCCCTATCTCCCCCATTGCCTTATATTTATACGAAAATCCAGCTGTGTAAAACCAAGATAAAAGTACTCCCGGTAATGCAATTAATAAGAATTCTGGAATATTTAAAAAGAATACCATTCCTAATCCTATGAAACTCGAAAGCAATATCAAACTTATAGCAAGTTTTTTAGCCTTCAAATCAGGAATTAAATTTTTAACAATTCCAATATCGTCAGCATCTTCTTTATCAACACCATTTTTATAATCAAAAAACGTATTGATTAGATTAGAGCCTGTATGCAACATTATGGCTGCTAAGAGGGTTAGCCCAAAGATGATTGGATTAAATTTATCCATTTGATATGCAAGATAAGAGCCAATTATTACAGGAATAACTGATGCTGGCAGTGAGTATGCTCTAAGAATAATAGCATATTTTGAGAATTTGTTCATATAATAAACCTCATTTTTGTTAATAATAATATTTTAAATTTATAACTTTATAATTTTTTCAAAATTAACAAATTTTTCATTATCATAAATTGAAATGAAATACAATCCTTTTGGCAAATCTGAAATACTTAAATTTATTAAGTCATTTACAGCAAATTCTTTCAATACAATTCCTTCTAAAGTTAGCAATTTACCAGTAATTTTACCAGTAATTTTACCAGTAATTTTTCCGGAAATATTATCACAATAAATATTCACATATTCCTTTGCAATTGTTGGATAAATTCTAACTGAAGCTTGATTTTCATTTACTGATAGTGTCTTATCTAAAATTACAATATTATCAATAAACCAACCTTTGTCAGTTCTAAATGCATTGTTTGAAACAATAAACCGAGTTTGAATTGCATTTGTTGATGCTGGATAGATTAATTCTTCTAATTTCCAATCTCTTTCGTCAAGCAAACCATCTTGCCATTCTGAAAAATCATTTTTTGAATACTTTGCAATTTTATTTGCAAATTGATTGGTCCAAGTAATTCCATCATCAGTTGAAAATTCAATTTTACAAATATCGCTTGGATCGTAAATTGCAGCATTGTAAAAAATTATTTTAGCAGGTTGTTCATAAGAAATAAATGGAGGAATTAGCAGAGTATCGCTAAAATTATTAAGATAATTTACATTTGGGTTATCTGTCAATGCAAATTTAGCGGAAAATGCAATTTCTTCTGTAAGTCCCCATTTTTTTCCATACCAAAATTTTATTGGGATTTCCTTGTCAAAATTTTCTCGATAATTGACATCTGACGTAATTGCAAGTGGCAAGCCAATATATGTAATTAACTCATTACTTGGCTGACTTATTGCTCCATAAATTGTATTTGCTTTTACATAAATTTTGTAAAATCCATCTTTAAAATTTTCAGGTGTTTTCCAAGTAAATCCTGTGGATAAATTAGTGTCATTTGGAGTTACAACTAAACTATCCACTAATTTATCATCTACATATAATAATATTGAAGTTAAATCAAATAATGGAGTAATCTGGTCTTCACGTAAAGAAGGAGTTACTAATCTAATATACACTTCATTTAATTGAGTGCTTTTAGCGCTTATTAGCTTTGGTTTATCAGGAAATTCAGCTCCTCCTGGACGATTGGATGTAAATCGTTTTGTGCTATTTCGGTTACTTTTGTAAGTGCAATAAATGCTATAATCATACATTTGATGGCTTATTAAATTAGTATCAATATAACTAAATTCAGTTTCATTTGTTGTATAAATTGGTTCATTATTACGCAACAAAGTAATTGTAATATCCTTCTTGTCAATGGGAGTATCAAAGAAAACAAATTTATTTGGGAATTTCCAATCAATTTTTAATTTTGTGTATTGTAATGGTAGCACTGTAGCAGTAAGATATTCAGTAGGCATCGGCGCCCAAGTATCCACAATTGCTGTAAAAACATCACTATCTCGTATGTTAGAAACTGCATTTCTCATATCAACCCAAGAAGGATAAACATATCCATCATAATATGCAACTCCACTATAATCACCCGCAAATGCATTATCCATAAATGGATTTAAACGCAAATCATTGTCACCATCACCAACTCGTGCATCAGTCCACTTCTCACCTGCATCATTTGATAAACTAACATAGCAATTTACAAGAATATTTTCGTCATCGTCTCGGCTATCAAAATACATTACTGCCAAACTTCCAGTCTTGGGGTCGATGGCAAGCCATTGCCAAAACTGATCATTTTTCAAGTCACTATGAACAATCTTTGGTGTGCTCCAAGTTTCGCCACCATCAAGCGATTTAGCAAAATAGATATTTGGAACACTATCGGCAGCCCAAGTTAAATATAAGATTCCTTTGTTCGGGCTTTCAGCCGAATAATCTGCAGCAATAACGGGGTAGGCTTCAGCACGAACTTTTCCTTTTATGCTATGCCGATATCCTCCTTGGCTTTCCATATATTTTGTAGTTCCAAAAATATCATATCTAAATATAATTTTGGGTTCAGTATAAGTTTTTCCACCATCAAGCGATTTAGCAAAACCAACTCCGTGCTCAATTCCGTCATTCCAAACCACATAAACTTCGCCGTTTGGTCCAGTTGATGCCAATGGAAAACTCTGTCCATAAGTAGTGTCTTCACTTGTTCCAGATTTTCGGGGGCTAATTGGTATTGGAAGACTCCAAGTTTCGCCTTTGTCGGTAGATTTGCTTATTACAATTTGTGTTGCAGAATCTTTTGGTGTTACTCTTTTCCAAGGAACGTATAAATCACCAAAGTATTCAGAAGCAGGAGAATTGTCTACTTGAATATAATATTTATCTTCAAATGTTGAATCTAACGTTTGATTTCCTGTATGAATAATAATTGGAATATGGGCTTTCCATGTTCTGCCTTCATCTGTCGTTTTTGCAATGAAAATACCATTTTCACCTACAAGCAATTCTTGATTTTCATCAATTTTCCCAAATCCACCATACACAAGATAGCCTGTGCCGTCAGCAGCAAAAGTAACAGAAGGATCATTTGAATTTCTCCAATCTGTTGCAACCTTACCCAAATTCACATTTCGCCAAGTTATTCCCCCATCATCAGAAACGTACACCCACGCAGATGATTCACCACGATAATCAACTGCCGAAGCAATTAAATTTTTTGGATTTAGTAGATTAACAGCAATTGATGATTCATTTTGCATTTTGAAACTTTCACTATCTTCGTTTCCTATTGTATTCGAATTCAGAAATAATGGTAAAAAATTTCCTTGAATAAGTGGAATTTTTGGAGTTTTTAAAAAGATACTCGAATCTGGAGTAGGATGAGCATTTTCCATCATTCGTTTATACTTTTTTTTGGTATATTCCAAATTATCACTATACGATTGATAACTAATCGAAATAATGAATATTATTATGATAAATAAATTTTTATAATTTTTCATTTTATTATTAGAATAATTTACAAATACTAAATTATTGATTTTTTCGGAATTTTGTACTATAATTAATAAGATAATAAGAAAATGGCATATTAATTGATTGTTTATTGTTGAAGTCTTTTATAAATTAAAATCAATGATTAGACTTTTATTAGATTATTATTTTGTAATTTGCAGTAAAAAAGGAAGTAAAATGAAAAATGTAATTATACTTATTGCTATACTTTTATTGAGTAATGATCTGTTCGCAATTGAACCTATTATTACATTGCCAAAAGAGCCACAAAATATTGAAGCATTCACAGAAAGTGAAGAAATTTATTTTGGCACGTATTTAGATTATTTTATATCTGCTACAATTTTAGAAAGCCAATTAAACAACCTGGGAGTGAAGCCCAAAGCAAAATTACCTAAAATTAGCTTTGAATTAATTGAAAATATGGATGCTAAGCAATTAAAAAATATTATCAAAGTAACGCTAAGTCTAGAAAAACAAATTCTTGACTTGCCAGAAAGCTACAATAAAAAAATGATTGATTGCGAAAAAGCTAAAGCAGATGCAGAAGCAAAATTATTTAAGTTAGGATTGGATACAATTAATTGTAAAAAAGATGCCGAGTTAATCAATACAATGAAGAATAAGATTGCTGAAATTTCTGAAAAATCACAAAAAATTGAAAGTGAATGTTTTAATAAAATTGCAGAACTTACAAAAGAAAATTTTGATTTGAAATATCTTATGCTTGGTAGTGAAGAATTATCTGAAAAAGTAATTTTAACTTTCCAGATAAGTGGCAAACAATTTTTTATGGACAAAGAATTTATTAATAGCGAGATTAATCCGTCATTTGGAATTAAGTTGAATGCTTTTAATATTTCTGATCATTCTGCGTACATAAGCTTGTGGGCAGATTACACTTACTTATCAACTTCTGTGGATTTTCTTCAAAGAACCAGCCAATATAATGAAATGGTTTGGACACATGATTACAAAGATGATGTTTGGTCTTTTGGTTTTGATTTTGAATTAAATTTATCAAAGCTATTTAACTTCAATAATACTAAATGGAATTTTGTTGTTGGCAGTGGCTTTTTCAAAGGATTTTCGGAGAATTGTAGAAAGGAATTTCCAAAAAACGATTATTCTGGGAACTTTGTCAAGGCTGAAACAAACATTCAGAATTTTTCAAAACTTTTCCCATTTGGATTTCACGTTGGAACAATTTTCAATTATTATCAAGAGCCAATTCAATACCCTTCTTTGAATAAACTTACAGCGACAATGAATAATAAATGGGTACCTGTTGTTTATCTTGGTCTTGATTTCGATTTAATCAAAATTTATTAACAAAATAACTGGAGAAAAAAATGAAAAATACAAATAAAATTATTCTGCTAATTGTTTTGATTGTAATAAATTTTACCAATTTATTTTCGCAAGATTTAAACGAAGCAAAAAGATTATTGAAACTTGCTAATACATATTTAGATGTTGATAATTATCAATTAGCAAATGAATTTCTAAATCAAGCAAAGAGAATTATTGCTAATAATAATTCTTGGGAAGGAAAATATTGGAGTGCAGTTGCAGACGAAACTTTAGGTAAATTTTATATGAAAATGGAGAATTATCCTCTGGCAAAATTATCATTAGAAATTGCATTGAATAAATACAAGGAAATAATTCGCATGAAAGATGGTTCGCCAGAAGCTGTCAATTCTCTGATTCAAAAAATTGAAGATCTTGAAGCATCTGTAAAAATTAAGGATAATACAAAAATTGTAAGTTTAGATAATACAAAAATTCCATCAAACTTACTTTTGCCTACCGAAATTCAAAGTTTTTCAGCAATTAATTCCAAGATTAAGGATTTCCCCTATTATTTAACCACTTACAAGAAAATACACACAGTAATATTAAAGCAAAATAAGATTAAAGATTTCAATATACCTACAATTAAGTCATTGTCATATCTCGATTTATCCGAGAATAAAATCAAGCAAATAAATGGAGATTTCTCGAATCTGCCAAATATTGAATACTTGTATTTGTCAAATAATTCCCTGAAATCACTTCCAATTTCTATTGGCAGTCTAAAAAAATTAAAATTATTGGACATCAGAAATAATAATATCCCCTTTTCTGATATTAAAAACTTAATTCAATCAATGCCCAACACTTTGATTTTGCACGATAATTACATTTTAGATACCGAAAAAGGCGATGAATTGAGCGAAGAAATTAAGGATGAAGAAAATATTGAGGAAAATTAACAATCTTTATGAAACATTTATAAAATTGATTTCGTATTATTCAGAAAAAGGAAGGATAAAATGAAATCAACATTACAAATTTTCACGATTCTTATTGTGTTTATCGCAAGCAAACAATTTGCAATCTCGGACGAACCCAAAGATTCGACAAAACATAAGAAAATCGAAAAAGAAATTATTATCAAAAATTCTGAAGAAGGTGAAATAAATTCAGAAGAAAAAATAATAATATTAGAAGATGACGAGAACTCTGTTGAATTCCAAAAAGTACTGAAAGAAAATGATATTGTTCTTGATTCTATTACCAAAAAGAAAGTAATTATAATTAAGGATAATCCTGATTATATTCTTGGTAAGGAGAAAATTATTATTTTCAAAGGCACGACCGAAGATGAAATTTCTGATAATGTAAAAAGCATATTAAAGACAAATAGTATTGAAATCACTACTCTAAAGGATAATAATATTATTATTATCAAAGATAATCCTGATTATATTTTGGGTAAGGAAAAGGTAATTATTTTTGAAGGTGATGAAGATTTTCTTGATGAAGAAGACATATTTGATAAAGATGATTTAGATTTTGAGTGGGAAAACGATGATTTCAAATTCACAATGAAAAATGATGAATGTGCAAGTGATCAAGAAAAACCATTTTTACTACTCGAAGCAGGTCAATCAATTCTGACAAATACAACATTTGAAGATAGATATCCAGATATGAATTTCAAGGATAATTCAATCTCAATACTTAGACTTGGCTATTACAAATACGAGCATTACAAAGAAAGTACATTAATTCAAACATCATCACAAGACGTTTTCGTTTCATATAGTTCTGATGAAATTTATGATTTTGATGATTTATCAACCGATATTCAAACTAAAAATTGGGGTTTTGGAATAAATTGGACTGAAGGATATGGTAATGAATTACACAAAAATTTCAGAATAATCTTTAATCATACAAATGGTATGACTTGGAATAGATTAGCATTAGTTGACGAAAACTCAATTTCTGACACCAATTTCCTACACACATTTAATAGATATAATGAAAAATTCAAATTTGGTGAGCAATTCCAATCCAAAGTAGAAATAGTGTTATTTGATATTGTGAATTTGAATGCCACTTACGAAAGACGTCACATCTTCCCTGCTTATATGTTTTGGTATTCAGCACTAAGTGGAATTATAGAATTGGCTTCACAATCAATATTAGATGAGTTCATAGATGAAGTTCGTGAGTTCTCCCCTGAGATCACTCCAATCATTAATTTTTTCTTGAAATCAGGTCTATCTTATGGTTTATATGAGTTGAGACGTGATAATATGAATTGGCCCATCGAAACTGAAGCACCATTTGTTATGGAAAACTTCAAAGTAGGATTTGGCTTAAATTTCTAAATTTTATTTGTAAACGAAAAAGTTATAAGTGACTAACTCATAAGTTGTGGCTGTCTCATAAGTCAGATTTGCTGTCATTTCCGTGCAAACGGAAATTCATACAAAGCCTCATCAACCCTATGCTTAAGCATTGAAAGGAGATTCGCATATTTTACGCAGGAATTCATTCGTGGGAATAGTGGATTCCCGTTTGCACGGGAATGACAATATTGAAATATTTTGGACTTATGAGACAGCCCCGAGGTAGTAAGAATTCAAACAAAATCTATCTATCTTGAACCCTCGACTAAAAGTATTGTTTTTTCCCTTAAGCAAATACCCAATACCCAGCACCCAATACCCAATTCATAGACTATTGAAAAAGTTTGTATCATAAATCATCAAAACTTACTAATTTTGTGTTTTATATAAATTACAAAAATGAAAATAACAGACGAAAAGCACCAAGATTACGGCAAGTTTAAATTAGAAGAGAAAAGTTTAGCGATAAACCCATTGGAACTTTGTGCAAATTGGTTTCTTTTTGCTAAGGAGCAAGACATTCCCGACTATAATGCATTTGCTTTATCAACAGTCTCGCCCGAAGGAATGCCATCATCAAGAATGCTTTTAATTAAAACAATAGATGATACAGGCTTAGTATTTTATTCAAATTACGATAGCCACAAAGCCAAAGAATTAGAAATCAATCCAAAAGCATCAATCTTGTTCTTTTGGCAACAATTCGAAAGACAAATAAGAATACAAGGTACAATTGAAAAGGTAACTCCCGAAGAATCTTATGAGTACTTCAAAACTCGCTCAATTATCAGTCAAGCAGGTGCATGGGCTTCTAAGCAAAGCCAACCACTCTCCAGTAGATTCAAACTAATGAGAGAAGTTGCAGTAATTATGATGAAAAATCCAATTTCATTGCCATTACCACCAAATTGGGGAGGCTATAGATTGATTCCTACACAATTTGAGTTTTGGCAAGGCAGACCAAGCCGTTTGCACGATAGATTTCAGTACAATTTGATTGATGGTGAATGGAAAGTCTGCAGACTTTATCCTTAGTCTAGATTTTTCAAACTATATTCGGTTCAAATATTCAATTCCAATTGCTGACATAATTGCTGTTCCTTGAATTAAAGCATTTTCGTCTGGATTTAGATTGGGGTTATGTAATGGAAAAATTGGTTTATCCTCATTTTTAACACCCAGAAACCAGAAAGTAGAAGGAGCAATTTGCGAATAGTAAGCAAAATCTTCTGCCCACATTTTGGGTTCAGCAATTTCATAAGAATTTTCACCCAAAATTTGTTTTGTTACATCTTGAACTAATTCGGTTGTTTCGGTATTGTTGATTAAAGGAGGGTAACCTTCTAAAATATTATTCTCAACTGTGCAATCATATTGTTTGGCAATATCAATAATATTTGAATTTATTTTTTCTTTTAATAATTCGCGTAATTCTTGATTATATGTTCGAATTGTTCCCATCATTTTCGCAGAATCTGGAATAATATTAGTTGTATTTCCAGAATTAATTGCAGTAACCGATATTACAGCTGGTTCTAATGGATTTTTAAATTTTGTAAGCAAATTCTGAAGTGATTGAATTATATTTGCAGATGCTAAAATCGGGTCAGCACCGAGATGTGGCTGTGCCGCATGAGTTGATTTTCCATGTATTGTTAGATGAATTTCATCTGTGGAAGCCATTAAGGGACCAGATTTCGTAACTATTTTTCCTGATTGTAATTCAGGATTTATATGTTGCCCAAAAAATGCTTCAGGTTTGTGTCCATCAAGAATTTTGCTATCCAAAATTAATTTTGCACCGCCTGGAAGCATTTCTTCGGCAGGTTGAAAAATCAATAATATCCTTCCATTGATTTCTTTTTCATTTTCCTTTAATATCTTAGCAGCAGTTAGCAGCATTGCAGTGTGCATATCGTGTCCGCAGGCATGCATCACACCTTGATTTCGTGATGAAAATTCCAAACTTGTTGATTCAGCAATAGGCAATGCATCAATATCTGCTCGCAGTGCAACTGTCCTCTCGCCTACTCCGAGAACTCCAATTACTCCGATATTGTTTTCAGGCTCTTCTATACTTGATTTTAACGCAAAGAAATTTTTAATTCCTAAATTAGTTAATTCCGAAGCAATGAGTTTTGAAGTTTCAATTTCATTAAATGATAGTTCAGGATTTTGATGAATTGCTCTTCTAATTGATTTGCAATATTCAAAGTTATCTTTTGCAAGGTCTAAAAAATTGATATTCATAATCAAAAACTCCTTAAATTTTTACTCAATATCTATTTCAAAATAGCCAATTTTGTCAGCAAGACCAGTTAATTCAAACCCATCAATTTGATTATTCAATTGCCTGATATTAACCTTCAATGGTATTTGACTTGTAGGAATAATTGAAACACTTTCATTAATCTGCCCTCTGCTAAACAAAGTGAATGCAGTAGAAATTGAGGCAGTTCCACAAGCTCCAGTTTCTGCTTCCACTCCCCTTTCGTAAGTTCTTAGGTAAACTGAGCTATGACTAATAATTTTGTAGATGCTCACATTCACTCCATTTGGGAAGGTTTGTAAATTATTTCGAATTGGTTGAGCAAAGTCTGCAAGCGGATAATATTTATATTCAAACTTATCAGAAAATGGTATTTGCGAGTAATCAAATAATAGATGTGGCGAACCAACATTTACAAAATCTGCAATAATTGATGAATCATCAAATTTGATTTCTTTGTTGAAAATACTTTCGATAGGTTTTGGAAATTCCAAATAAATTAATTTTTTATAAACACGGGCATTATATATTCTTCCAGCCAAAGCAATTTGTGTATTTATACTTTCATCAATTAAGTGCAAATCTAATGCAAATTGCACTATAGAACGAGCACCATTTCCGCACATCATACCTGTGGATCCATCGGGATTGAAGAATTGAACATCAATTTCGTTACTTTCTGCTGAATTTAATGCAATAAAACCTTCGGTTGCCATTGTAAATTTATCAAATTTTTTACAATACTTCAAAGCAAATTGTGAAAGTTGCTCAGTGGAAAACCGAGTAAATCTATTATCAATAATTGTGAATAAATTTCCGGAACCTGAATAATAATAAAATTTCATTTTCTTAATTCTTCTTTATGATTATTATGATTATATTGTTAAAAAGTTTGAGGCTTCTTTATGTATCAAGCCATTTGTTGCAAGAATTGTGTTAGAATGTATTGAATATTCACTTAAGTCGTAATGAGAAACAACGCCGCCAGCTTCCTTGACTATTAAACAACCCGCTGCTACATCCCAAGGATTCAATTCCATTTCCCAGAACCCGTCAAATCTACCCGCAGCAACGTAAGCCAAGTCTAATGCTGCCGAGCCTAATCTTCTGATTGGTATTCCTTTTTGCACAACATTTACAAAAAGTTCAGCACTCCGATAATTACCCGCTCCAGGACGATAAGGAAAGCCTGTTACTAAAAATGCTTCTTCGAAAGTAGAAATTTTGCTCACTGCAATCTTTTCTCCGTTTAAAAAGCTTCCTTCGCCTTGTTGAGCGTAGAAAAGTTCATTTGTGATAGGATTATAAATTACACCAACAAAAATTTTCCCGTTTATTTCAGCAGCTATACTAACAGAAAAAATTGGAATATTGTGTGCAAAATTTACCGTTCCGTCTAATGGATCTATTATCCACTTTATTTTTTCTTCGCAATTATCAGATGAAGAGCCACTTTCTTCTGCTAAAAATATTGAATTTGGAACTTCACTCTTAATTCTATTGATTATATAATTTTCTGATTTAATATCGTATTCCGTTACTAAATTATGAATGCCTTGCTTGCTTTTAATAGAAAAATTTGTCCCAAATCCATCTAAAAGGATTTTACCAGCATTAATTGCTGTGTCCTTTGCTATATTTAATAAATTTATACTCAATTTGCCTCGTTGTTTTTATACAAAATTACAATAAAATAGTTTATTATTTCTAATTTTGTTAATTTGCAGTTTTAAAAATAACAATCATTAATGAAAAAAATAATATTTGCATTTCTAATTCTAAATTTTGGGATTATCTATTCTCAAATTGATTATTCGAAAATCACAGGTATCTCAAAGTTTAAATTAGACACTTTGGCTTTGCAAAATGCAATGAATGTTTCTAAACAGACTCAGTCCTTATTAGAAAAAGAAATTGATGCGACAGCATATAAAGTCGGTCCGGGCGATGAATTTGAATTTTCCATATTTACTACTCAACCTGAAATTTTTCCGGTAAAGATATCTCCCGAAAGTAAACTTATGATACCTACTGTCGGAATGATAAATGTAAAAAATTTAACTTTAGCAAAAGTATACGAATTAGTTGACGAGAAGATTAAGAAAGCATATAAGACAACAGAATTTGGATTTATGTTATCACGAACTCGGCAATTTAAAGTAATTATCAGTGGTTCTGTTGCCAAATCAATGAGTATTCCTGCATCTCCAACCGATAGAGCGTCTGAAGTAATCGAAAGAGCCGGTGGTTTAAAATATGATGCTTCCCTACGTAATATTTCACTTATTCGTGGTGATTCAGTTATTCCAATTGACTTGCTTAAATTCTTTTTAGCTGGTATTAAAGAAGCCAATCCAGTAGTTGAAGGTGGAGATCAAATCATTATCCCTCCAAGTAGTGAACGTCAGAAAATCAGCATTTTTGGTGAAGTTGGTTATCCAGGAGAATTTGAGTTTATTCCTGGAGATTCATTGTCAACATTGATAAGGTTTGCTCAAGGTTTCTTGGCATCTTCTCAATTAGATTCTATTGAAATTAGTAGATTTAAAGCTGCGGAGAAATCACTCGAGATATTCTTTGTAGATTTAACTCATTGGAGTAACATTCTTAATACTCGTGAAAATTTAGCTGGAGATTTTCCTTTAGAAATTGGAGATAGAGTATTAGTAAGAATAATTCCCAATTGGAATAAAGAAAATTATGTGGTTATTTCTGGAGAAGTAAAATACCCTGGCAAATATGCAATAATTGAAAATAAAGATAATATCTATGATTTGTTGCTGCGATGCGGTGGTTTCACCGAAGATGCTTCTGTTGCAGATATTGAATTCATTCGTCAGCAAGAAACAGAAAAGAAAGATTTCGAAATGGAACGTTTATACCGTACTCCATTAACTGAAATGTCTGAATTTGAGCAAAGATATTTTCAGTCTCGCGTTCGTGAAAAGCGTGGTGCGATGGCAGTAGACTGGAACAAAGCTATTGATGAACCATCAAGCGACCAAAATATCTCACTCTTTAATAAAGATTCAATTATTGTCCCAACTAAGAAAAATTATATCAATGTACAGGGAAGAGTGAATAATCCAGGATATGTTGTGTATGTTGAGGGTTGGACCTATCTTGATTATGTTAATCAAGCTGGTGGATTTGGTTACAGAGCTGATGATAAGGAAACTTTTATTGCTAAAAGTCGTGGTGAAATTTTCTTAGCAAAGGATATGAATTATGTTATTGAACCAGGTGATGTAGTACTTGTTCCACCCGAGAAAGAAATATCCTTCACAGAAGTTTTCAAAGATGTAATTACTACAATAGCTCAATTAACAACTATTTTTGGTGTATTATTCACCATTTATAGTGCAGTTCCAAAAAAATAATTCATCCAATTAATAACAATAAGAACATAGGACATTAATGAAAATTGCAGAATTATCAAATGCTTCACTGAAAGATATTACAATTGTATTCAAGTCCAATAAAAAACAAATAAGTTTGTTATTTATTGCATTGTATTTTGTTTTAATAATCTATATGTTAGTGGCACCATTCAATTATGTTGCTGATTACTCAATTATGCCGCCCAAGCAACAATCATCACCTATGAACATATCAGCAATGATGCAATCTGTTGGAATGGGTGGAATGACAGGACTTGGAGGCTTACAGCAGTCCAATTTATCGTTATTTTACTCCGAAGCACTAAGAAGCCGAAGTGTCGCAAGTTTTATTGTAGACTCACTTAAGTTGCAAAAAACTTCATTTTTTCATAATATTCCCAGACATAGATTAATAGATAAAATCTCACTTTCATTAAAACCACTCGTTGATAGAAGTGGTATAATATATACAACAGTTTCTTTATGGACTTCTTATTTCCCAAGTAAATCTCAAAAAGATTCAGCGGCACTACTTTCAAAAGAAATTGCAAATTATTCAATTCTTGCATTAGACTATATTCTACGCCAAAGAAGTAATAACGTTTCAGGTAAGACCAAGGATTTTATTTCTGGAGAAATATTAGTATATTCAAATAAATTAGACTCTATACAAGAATTAATTGAAAAATTCCAAACAAATAATAAGGTTCTTGAATTAGAAGAGCAAACTAAGGCTATTGTTGGACAAGCAAATGAAATTGCAGTAGAATTAGCAAAAGCAGAAGTGGAAATGAAGATAGCAAATAATCTTTATTCAGATAATTCACAAACATCAAATTTATTAAAACAAAATTATTCTGTTTTAAAGAATCAATTTGATAAAATTCAGACTGGAGGCTTGACTGCAAATGATAAATTCTCTATTCCTTTGAATGAAATCCCTTCATTAATAAGGCAATATACTAATCTAATCCGAGAACAAAAGCTATATGAACAGATTTTAGCATATTTGAAGACAAACTATTTCCAAGAAGCAATTCAGGAAAAGAAAGATGTACCTCAGATTGATGTGTTAGATTGGGCAGAAAAACCATATAAGAAGAGATTTCCTTCATATTTCCTTATATTTTCTGTCGGTTCAATAGTTATCTTTATAGTAATTTTAGTTTATATTTTATTAAAAGCCTTTGTAAAAAAATAATTATGTTAAACAATGGAAATTAAACAAGCTTCTGAGTCTGCATTAATTGACGATTATGCTGAAGGTTTTGGAAAAGATATAAAACAGGATTTTGATTTTTTAATAAATAAATTATTACCTCATAATCCAAATGCAGATGTATATTTTCTAAAAAGTGTTTTTGCTTTTGCTGTGTTTCATCATAGAAATCAGTATCGTAAATCTGGACAAAAATATTATGTGCATTTATTGTGGGTTGCACTTTTTTTAATTGAGAGATTTGAAATTTATGATGAGATTTATATTGCAGCAGCATTGCTTCACGATACAATTGAGGACACTCAGCAAAATATTCAGAAGGTTTCACGTGAGTTAATCATACAAAAATTTGGAAATGAAAAACTTGCAATGGCTGTAGAAGCTCTAACCAAAATTTCAAATGATAATATTACTCAAGATGTTGGTCTTAATTTTAATATATTGAATAAGATACTCGGAAATCATAATTTCGATGATTATCTAAATAATAAAACTATTCAGAAAGGGCTTACTTATTGTAAACTTTTTATGACCTTTGTTACTGACCCAAATGTTATTGTTATTAAGCTTTCTGATAGGCTTCATAATATGAAAACTCTCCAATACTTCGAGGAAGGTCGCTCCAAAGAAGATGCACTTAAGAAGCAAAGAGCAATAGCAAGCGAAACAATACAGTTTTATGTTGGTTTTGCATATCGCTTGGGGTATTCTGATATTGCGAATGAATTGATGCAATTATCCTTTAGATATCTCTCCGATTCCAATTTACAAAATGAAATTCGTTTGATAATTAATCAAAATATTACCCAAATTTTAAATAAAATAGCAAAATTTGAATCAGGTATCAATAGTAAATTTCTTGAATTTGATTTTGACAATATAAGGTTAAATGTTTATCATAGACCAATGTATGAAATTTATAACCTTACAAATAAGCTGAAAAATTTAAAAGCAATTAAAGACTTTGTTAGCTGCGTTCTGCCTGTTCCAAACGAGGTAGACATCGAATTAATAAGTTCTTTAATCACTTCCATTTTTCCTACAAAGTTTTATTCTCGCCAGAATATGCAATTTGCTGAATATAGCTTTGAAGTAATCAAATTGACTATTACTAACCCTGAAAATGATGAATTAGAAATAATTATTATGGATGAAAAAGATCATAATATTATTTCTGAACAATCTATTAAGCGTTCATATCTGCATTTAACAAATAGGATAATTAATATTTCTAATGAAGACTTAAACACTTGGGGCGAATGGATGATTTATACTTTATTTTATTATGCTGAAGATGCAATTCCAATTATTTGGGAATCTGTTGAACGAAATATTTTTAAAGAAAAAATTAAGTGTTATTACTTGAATAAGGGTGAATATTATTTACCACAAAACTCCTCTATTATTGACTTTATTTTGCTTATCAATAAAGAATACGATACTAATTTTAATTCAGCAAAAATATTTGACAAAAGTGTTGATAATCATTATATTCTACAAGGTGGAGAAATTATCCAACTTTATTATAATGACAATCTTGCTAATCAAGTTGTTAATTTCGATCAATTAATCGATTATCGCTCTATAAATTATCTCTATAAATACCTTTATAATTCTAATCAATTAAATTTCGAACAAATTAACAGTGCAATTTCTGAAAATCAACCTAATGATAATTTAGGGTTTTCGGCTGACTTGATTCGAGAAGTAATTACGGTTCAAGGGAATGATAGAAATGATTTAGTAAAGGATATCTATGCAGTTTTTGATAGGAATTCAGTTCTAAAATATTCATTTAAAAGCAACGAATCTGACAAAACTTTCCAGGGCGTAATAGAAGCTCAATTCTTGAACCGGATGCAAAGCAATCAAAAGTTATTAGATTTAATGGGTATTAGGAGTGTGAAGTCAATCAATATTGTTGATTTGAAATAAATCTGTAAATTTTACTTCAGTTATTGATTTTTCCTACATAGCGCAGCAAAACTACAAAAATTACATTCATCATTTGTGTTGTTAGTCAACTTGAATAATCCATCAATTATTGAATGTTTTATTCTAAATATTTCTTTCTTTGACTCCTCTAAAATTAAATCACTCTTCTTTTTATCGTCTAACACCTTCATTATCTTCTTTTCATTTTCAAAATAATTAAAAAAGTAATAAATTCCAAATTGATATTGACTATCGATATTATTTTCATTAAAAAATCGTTGCAGAGCTAATAAATACAGAGGCATCTGAAATGACTTTAATGATTCAATTTTTTTATTATTAACATTATTATCTCTTAATTTATAATCTGCAACGGTATAAGATAAATAATCAGAATCAAATCTCTCAACTCTATCAATCTTCAAATTCAGGCGAATCTTCTTTCCATTACTATTATCAACAGCAATGTTTTTAAGTTCGTATTCTAAAAAGACTGGATAATTCTGGGTTTCTGCTTGATTAATAATATCTGATTTGATAAACCTTAAAATTGGATTAATTGATAATTCATTGGATAATAAATTTCTTGTATTCAACTTTACCAGTGGGTGTTTATAAATTGGATTTGATAATTCTGCATAAATAATCTTACTAAGGACTTTTACATACTCATCAAATTTACTTAGCTCCAACTTAATCATATTAGATAACGAAAAGTTATTTTGAGATATTTCAGAATAAAATTTATGAAGAATTTTATGGTATAAATCTCCTAATTCAAGAAAATTTAAAGCATCAGTTTGAGTTTGTTTAATTCGATAATTCAATAATTTATCAACATAGTATTTGTATGAACATTTAGCAAAAGTCTCGAAATCACCTACAGAGTATGATTTACTATCAAAATAATTCCTGTCGAATTCATTTAAGTTTAATTGAAATTTCCGGATTGATGATGCATTAATATTATTAGTATAATCACCTTGATAAAACTTGGACTTTGTTAGTTCAATTTTATCAATTATTATGTTAGACAAATCGATTGAACTTTGATTATTATTTAAATCCTTCTTTCCTACTTTTAGATGTTCAAGAAATGGAGAAGGTAGAATTTTAGTGCCATTACTCACAGTCGGATAAAAGATATAAGCTTCTTCATCAGAACTAATATCAAAATTTAGAAATTGATAGAAAAGCACTTTCTCTGAACGATAATGTTTAATTTTACTATCATACACTTCATTACCAGTGAATTTATCAGTTGAATATGGATGTGGGAATATTCCATCGTTTGCTCCACATAATATTCTAACCTTTAAGGGCAATTGTCGGATTTGCTCAATCGAAGTAAATAATACTCCATAATTATCTTTGGGTTTGATTTGATATGGCTGATGAGTGATAGATACATTTACTCTTTCTAAGATTTCTGCAATATCAACTTCATTTATTTTATCAATATCTTTGGATAAACCATACCAAAGGGAAATATCGTTAAATACAATTACTAATTGATTTAGTGCTTGGGCTTCTGCTTCGTAAGCAGTATATAAATAATTCAAACTATGAAACTTGTAATCTTCAGTGGACTTACTAATTTCAAAAAAAGCATTCTGTAATTTAATAACTATTCCAAATTGAAGAATTACTTGTTCGATAAATTGCTTGATTTTGTTTATGTTAATTTTATTAGAAAATTGAGAAAAAAGAGATTCTAATCTTCGATAGTCTTTTATAAATAAATCAATTTTAGGAATAGTTTCGTTTATATATCTTTTATAATGATAGTCTTCGATAATTTTGAGCTGTTCTTTTAAATAATTATTATAGGACTCAGCTCTATTTACTACATAATTATTGTTAAAGGTTATATAATTAGACTGTATTCTTAGTAGTTGTAATACTTGTTTGAAGTTATCTGGATTTTCAATTCTCAAATCTAAATAAGGACTATCTATTACTCTTTTCAACTCATCAATAGTGAATGATTGTGAAATAATTTTGATAATTAGTACTACTAAATTTACAAGAGTTGAATTATCTAAAGTTTTTCTGTGTGTAATATTTATTGGAATATCTGCACTTTTAAATTTTTCGAATATTAACTCAGCATACAATTCAGGCTTTCTGGTAACAATTGCAATATCAGCAAGTTTGATTCCTCTTTCAATATTGAGATATTTAATAAGCTTAACTATATTTTTTATTTCATCATTAATCGTAGATACTTCATAAATATTTACTTTCTTTTGTAATTCTTCTAAGTGTTTTGATTTATAAATATTAAATAAATCTCTCTTTAATATATCATGGAAACTAATTAATTTTTCATCAAGTTTTTCTTCAAAAATATTATACTTTGAAAACAATTCAAAACCCGATGCAAATAATTCGGCGATTGTATCCTGAATATTACCAAAAACAGGTCCGTATACTTCGGAATAATCAAAGAATAGTGCAGTAGGTATGCGTATTTTAGCAAAGTGAGATAAAACAGCTATCTCTGTTGATTTAAATTCTGTAAATCCATTAAATATTATATGTTTATTTACACTAATTGTATTAAATAAAATATTTGTCTTGTCATTTAAATCTATATTTGACAAATATTTAAGTAATTCAGCATACATTTTGGGAAAATCATAAAAATCTTTGGGTAATTGTTTATCAAATATATTCAATAATTTGTTGATATCATTAGATTTATCACTATCAATAATTTGATAATCCTCAAGCAACTCATCATTATCGCCTGTTTTAAGTAATCCTTGCTTTCTTAAGTTAAGTAATGCTTCTCCAATTTGATTAACAATATCTAATCTAAGTTTGTTATCCTTGTAACGGTAGTATGATAATGGAGTAGAATTAATAACTTGCTCTAATAATATCATTTTCATACCATCTGATAAAAGATGATAATTAGGATTTACTTGAAGTTTTGTAAACAAAAAAGTAACAAAATCATCAAAATTATATATATTAATTTCAGAAATAGGTTTACCGTATCTTTGGGAATATTTCTTAATAACAAATTTTCGATAATAGTGTACAAGCCGATTAGTTGGTACAACGAGAATCAAGTCGCTTACTTTATCACTTGCAACCAATTCCTCTAAATAATTAAGAGTATTTTCGAAATAATACTTTTTATCAAAAGTACTATTATGAACAACAAACGACATTTTAATAATCCCTTTTAAATATCGATTCAATTTGATATTTAAGTAAATCTTTGTAAATATTATCATCAAATCTGTTCAAATTAGCTACTATATTATCATAATAAGATTCTATCCTTTTATTAACTAAATCGAAAATCATATTGTCATCTAAGAATTTTATCATTTGATCTGTTTGATTTTCTTTTAACCCTTTATTTTGATAAAAGAGGTTCAATAAATCAATTTCTGCTTGTTTTTTGAATAATTCTTTTGCTTTTATGATAATAAAAGTTTTTTTGCCTTCAATTAAATCTTTACCAACGACTTTTCCAAATTTCGGATTAATTGCAGTCAAATCTAACAAATCATCTTGAAGTTGAAAAGCATAGCCTAAATTTTTTCCAATGCTTTTTAGTATTTCGTTTTGCATATCATTAGCCTTAGCAATATATCCTCCTGTCAACATAGAATTCTCTATTAACTTTCCCGTTTTCAAATAAATCATATTAAAATATTCATCTTCGGTAACATCGTCTCTATTCTCAAAATCCATATCAAAACCTTGACCTTCGCACACATCTATCAAACTTTGAGTAAAAGATAACAATACATCTTTGCAACAATCCAAATGAACATCTTTTATGATATGCCTAAATGCAAGAGCAAGCAAGAGGTCGCCTGATAATATACCAACAGAACTATCCCATTTTTTATGGATAGTTTCCCTACCCCGTCTCATATCGCTATTATCCACAATATCATCATGTATGAGCGTAAAGTTGTGCAATAATTCTATCGCAACAGCTGGCTTTAAAGAACGTTCTAAATCGCCACCAAGCATACCTGCCGACAGAATTGTTAAGAGTGGTCTGATGTGTTTGCCTTGAATTTCAAAAAGATATTTCAAAGGCTCGTACAAGTTTGATGGGGTTTGAAGCTCTGTTAAAAATGAAAATTGATCATTTATAAGTTTTTGAATTTCGTTGTACTTTGTTAATTGTTCATTATTCATAATTTATTTCCTAACATATTGTTTTCCTGGTAATTGTTTAATAATTCCACTAAATTCTAAATTGAATAAACTTACAGATACTTCCGTGATATTATATTTAAGCGAATTTAGTAAATAATCTATAGTTACAGGTTCATATTTTATTAATTCATAAACAATTTTATCCAATTCACTCGAAAAATTGATTTTGAGTTCTGCATTTCTATGATTATAATTCCAACCTAACTCAATTAATATATCAGATGGATCTGGACATATTTTTGCAATATCTCGTTTGATTAACTCATTACAACCTTTGCTTCTTTCAGATGTGATATTGCCAGGTATGGCAAAAACAAGTCGATTTTGTTCGAAAGCAAAACGTGCAGTAATTAAGGAACCTCCTTTCTCTCCACTTTCAACAACTAAAGTAGCGGAGCTAATTCCACTTACTATTCTATTCCTTTGAGGAAAATATCCAATCTTGGCTGCTTCGTCTGGTGGATACTCGCTAACAACTGCTCCGCCATTTTTAATTATTTCATTTGCTAAATTATTAGCATATATTGGAGATATTTTGTTCAATCCCGAAGCTACAACAGCAATTGTAATACCTTTATTTGCTAAAACAGTGTGATGGCAAATTGTATCAATTCCAGTTGCTAAGCCGCTTACAATTACACAATCACTTTGAACTAAATCTCTTACAAATCGTTCAGTATTTAACTTGCCATAAGTAGTGTTTTTGCGGGTGCCCACAACAGAAACAAATTTTTGATTTCCAAAACTAAAACTTCCTTTTTTATAGATAATCAATGGAGGTGAAGAGATTTCTCTTAATTTTGCAGGATAATTATCATCCCAAAAAGTAAGTATTTCTATATTGCTCTCTGAACAAGCATTGATAATTTCGTGTGTTTTAGCCTGATAATATTTTTGTTTATCCCCGATTAATTCGGTTTCAATAGTTGTAAAATTATCGTAAAAAACATCAATTGAATCATATTTATCAATAAAAGCAATAGCGTGCTGAGATCTAAATTTGTGAAGATAAATCATTTGATAAATATCAATTAATGTCCAATTTTTAAAAATATACATATATTATAATTTAAAAAAATGTAAATTACTAAAAATTTATCAAGTAAAAATGATTATTTTTGTAATTAGTTATTTTTAATAAAGAAAAAAAGGCATATTCGTCTAGTGGTTAGGACGCTGGCCTCTCACGCCGGTAACAGGGGTTCGAATCCCCTATGTGCTACAAAACTCTTCACATACTCAACACTCTTTATACTAATTTTTTAATTATAAATTTTCATTTTCAAATTATTAAATAAATAATCTTTGTCTAATAATTGATACAAATATTGGTTTTTAAACCCAAATTCGTTTGTATTTCTTAATAAGATAAATGAATAAAGTTAATATTTGATATTTTTTTTCTTTAAATATGAACTTTTATTAATTTATGGTTAAATTATTTGATTATCAGTGTTTTACGTATTGAATAATTTCATATTTTTGAGAAAAGATATTGGAGAAAATGATGAAATTATTAAAATTATTAACTATTTTTTCATTTATCATATTAATCTACTCTTGTAGTGAAAGAACAAACTCACCAATAGGAATTGGTATTATAAGTGGAGAAGTCTATGATAAGTCGACTAATAAGATTATTACTGACGTAAAAATTTACACAGAACCAGCTACTTCAGTGGTGTATAATGGATTAGATGGAACGTTCACAATAAAAGATGTAGAGGCTGGATCATATTCTGTACTTGCAGATAAAGCAGGGTACAAGAAAGGTAGTTTGCAAGTAGAAGTAAGCGGAAATAAAACTTCTTATGCAATTTTCTTCTTAGAAGGCACTTCATCTTTTAATCACGATCCTGATAAACCAAATTTACTCACTCCAAGCTCGAACTTCGTAATTGATAGTAATTATGCTACATTAAAGTGGAGTTGCTCTGATATTGATGAAGATACTTTGAAATATGATGTATATTTATCAGAAAATAGTAAAAATATGAAACTTGTTGCGAGTAAAATTAAGCTCAATGAAATTAAAACAGATTACTTGGACAGTTACACAACTTACTTTTGGAAGGTAGTTGCTTATGATAGATTTACTAATACAGAGTCCGATATACAAAGTTTTATAGTTAAAAGAAAGTACTCAATTCCCAATTCAGAGTTATTACTCTATTATTCTTTTAATCATTCTAATGCAAACGATCAAAGTGGAAACTCAAAGAATGGAAATTTATTTAACCAAGTTACTTTCACGGGTGGTATTGAAGGTTTGGCAGCAAGAATTTCGGGAACTTCGCAAGTTAATGTTGACGGATCCTTTATTGGGTTACCAATTTTAAATTTTAAAAACTATACACAATTTTCAATTTCTATGTGGATACAAGAAGAAGTCAATCATAATATTATTGGAGAAGCATATATTAATTGGGGCAATCAATCTGATGGTTGGTTAGGAATAGCTACATATTCTAAACCAGAAGTTCCGTCAATTTTAATATATAATTTTAGTGTAGGTTGCGAATCTTCTGACTTTTATAAGAGACAAAAACCAATTTGGATTGATTATGACATTTCTCAGGCACAAGAGTGGAATCATTTCGCATTAGTTTACAATTCTGGAACTGTTTTTGCATACATAAATGGTAAATTTGTAGGTTCTTCATCTCAGAGTATAGTTAATCTTGATGAAGCTTATGCAGCAATTGGAAAACATTCTTGGACTAACGAAGGTGTGACTTCTACAACAAGTCTAACTTTTTTAATTGATGAATTAAGGATTTATAAAGTTGCATTAAGTGAATCTCAAGTGAAAGAATTGGCTGAATAATTTTGAATGATGGACTATAATTATAGTTTTTTCGTTATTAATATTTATGAAAATTAAAAATCACTTAGCAAAAATATCTTGGGCACTTGCAGACAAGGCATTATTCATTTTGTATGGATTTATCTTCCTAATCATTATTCACTACACGAATGTTGATGATTATGGATTATATTCAATTCTAATTGTTATTCACACTTGGATTTTTACTATTAGTGATTCTTTTTCTCTGCAAAGCATTATTCAATTTGGTTTTGATGAAAAGAATCGCAAAAAAGTAAATTTAATTAGTCTAATAACCCACATTGCTTTTACTATATCAATAGCATTAATAATTTTACTTTTTTCTGACTTACTTTCAGGTTTATACGAGCCAAGAATTAAAGAGGTAGCCTTTTATTTGCCCTTTTTAACCCTAACATTTATTCCAAGAACTTTTTCCCAAAAGCTGATTTATCGCAATCAAAGTATGCTTAAATTATTTATTTCGAATGCATTTTTCTTTGGCACTACTACAATTTACTTGGGCTACATAATATTAACCAACAAACATTTATCGTTTAATGATTTAGTTTACAGTTATTTATTAGGTGGAATTTTTAGTTCCGTAATAACTTTAGTGCTTGTTAAAGAAGACCTCCAATTCAGCACAAAAGGTACAATTAACATAAAGAAAATAATAAAATTCAACTGGAAAACATCAATTATCGGTTTGCTATATTCTTTTCCTAAACAATTTGAATTAATTATTTTGAAATTCTTCTTTTCATTAGAAATCATTGGATTATATTCAGCGGCGAAGACTCTATTTAGAATTTTCGAAGAATTAATTAGTGCAGTTACAGGTTTACTATATCCATCGTATGTAAAACAAATTGAAAGTAACAGAATTGATGATGCCAAAGATTTATTGATCAAATCTACATCTTATGTTTTTTGGTCTTTTATCATAATATCTTTGATTATAGTTAGCCCAGTGGGAACTTTGATTTTTGACTATATTATACCCGAAAAATTCAATAAATCAATGAGTTATTTTTATTGGTTTTTAGCAATGTCTCCATTTTTATCCTTTCATCTATTTTATACTATATTTACTGCATTGAAACATTTAAAAGTTATTTTTATTGCTGAAATATTCTCAATAATAATCTTTTTAATTATTTTTCTATTTGTATCTTACAATAATTTAACTAACTATATATCTTTTGGCTTAATGGCATATAATATAATTTTCGGTGTTTTTGGTTACTTTATCGTTCAGAAAAGATTACACTATAAATTTTCTTACCTTTTTAGATTGTTTGATGATTTGAAATATTTCTTATTAAAAATAAAAAAAACCGACTAAAAGTCGGTTTTAGTTTTAAAGGAGATTTGGATAGTTTCTTATTTTTTACCTAAATCGCTGTCCTTTTCTTCTAGTACTTTTGCTTCAAAGCCTAAATCATTAATAACTCTACAAACTTTCTCTGAATTTGTAATAGTTTTATCATAAGTTATGTAGGCGATTTTCTCGTCCAAATCAATGTAAGTGTCCAATATTCCTTGATGATCCTTCAATTGTGTTTCAATCATATCTTTATCATAGAAGGAGCTAACTTGTACTGATAACTTGCATTCTACTTTGTTTTTGTTAGGATTGTTATCTGCCGCGAAAGTAGTTGATGCAAATGCGAAGATAGTAAATAATGCAACTGTAAGTATTGCAAATCTTGTGTATTTTGAATTTTTCATATTATACCTCAAAAAAATTATTGTTGTTGATTGATAATACGATTTTTTTCAACAATGGTTTCAGAAAAATTGGATTTGTTGTTTTTTTTTCTTAATTTTATAAAAATTAATAATTCCAAAAGGTAGAATTATGAAAAAATCAAAAAACATCCTTCTTTTTATCGGATTGTTTCTTTTCTCCTTTACTACTGCTTTTTCTCAAAGTTTAGAGTATAAAGAAACAATTATCGGAAAACATTCTGACGAAGTTCTGGGAGTGTTTGTAAATGAAGCAAATACCAAATTTGCAACAAGTTCCCTTGACGAAACAATTAAGATCTGGAGTTTGCCAGATGGAAAAGAATTACTAACACTAAAAGGTCACTTAGGTGCTGTTTATAATTTATCATTTTCTGGTAATGATTTGATGATAGCAAGTGGCTCCGAAGACGAAACTGTGAGAATTTGGAATGCTCAAACTGGAACGCAGGAAAAGGTTCTCACTGGACATGCAGGACCTGTAATTGGCGTTTATTTCAGTCAAGATGAAAATAACTCAATGATA
Organism: Chloroherpeton thalassium; assembly: GCA_020720105.1. GTDB lineage: Bacteria > Bacteroidota > Ignavibacteria > Kapaibacteriales > UBA2268 > GWF2-33-9. The sequence continues at coordinate 45,391 of DYPF01000001.1, read as the reverse complement.
GCATCTACAAGCTTTGACAAAACTGTAAAATTATGGGATGTTGCTACTGGAACTGAAATTAAGACATTAAGAGGTCATACAGAAGCAACTAATAATGTAGCATATAGTTATGATGGGAAAACTATTGCTTCTTGCAGCGACGACTCAACAGTAAAAGTTTGGTCAACAGACTTAACAACAAGCCAACCATTATTCGTTTTGCGTGGTCATAAGGCTCCTGTTTTAACTGTACTCTACAGTTTTGATAATCAAAAAATTGCTTCATCTGACATAAATGGCGAAGTAGTAATTTGGGATGCTAAAACTGGAGAAATACTTAGGAAATTCAAGGCTCATAATGATATCCTTCAGGATCTTTCTTTTGCTGCAGATAATCGTACTATAGTTACAGGAAGCTTAGATAAGCATATTAAGGTTTGGGATATCGAAGGTCCAGTTTTGTTAGCAGATATTGTGTTAAATGCTGGCATTTGGTCGGTTGACTTAGTTTCTGATGCAAGCATTATTACAGCAGCTTGTGATGACGGTAGTGTTAGATTACTTAAAAAAGTCGTTGCACCAGTTAAAAATACTAAGAAAAAGTAAGGAGAAATAATATGAAAAAGATAATATTAACATTAATTCTTGCAGTCATTTTCTCGAATATTTCTACTTTTGCAAATATGTTTGCAGTTGTATCTATAGGGGGAACTGCTCTGGATGTTACTAATAACCAACCAATTTCTGTTTATATAGAAATTTATGATGCAACCGGAAAACGATTGCAAAAAATAAAAAGCAATACTAAAGATGGTTATTATTTTATCACTGGATTGAAGTCAGGTGAAACCTACGAACTTCGCTGTGCTGAATTTGAATATATGAAGCAAATTACTTATGTTTCTACTCCTGCTTCGGATAAATATCAAGAAATTTCTAAGGATTTAATTTTTACTCCTAAAAAGGTTGGAACACAAATTCCAGTTAATGTAAAAATCTTTGAATATTCAAAATCTTTGCTTAAAAATGGTATTGATATTTTTTTTAAACAGAGTATTGAGTGCTTAAAACTTAATCCAACTGTAAGAATAAAGATTGTATCATATCCCGATAATGATAATAACCCTACAATAAATGCTCAATTAACACTTGAAAGAAGCAATGCTATTCGCAATTATCTTATCCAAAATGGATTGGAGCAAGATAGAGTTGTGGCTGAAGGTGCGTCTAAGGTAGATCCAAAAAATCCAGTTCCTGTTGGCAAAGCTACCAAAGGTAAAAGATATGTTGGTAAATCTTACTTTTTCATCGAAGCTTATTAATTTTTTTCTAAAATGAAAAAAATTAAATCAAAGTAAAGTAGTCGTGGTGCGTGTCGGAGTTTATTTGCAAAACTCCAGCACGCACCAGTCTTATTAATAGCTGCTCTGCTCTTCTTTTAGATATATTCACAAGTCCTGAAAAATCCTTAACTGTAGCTCGATTGTACTTTTCCAAATATTGAAAAAGCCTCCTCTCTTTGTCTCCAATTGAAAGTCGTAAAGGTTTATCGCTTGCTTGAGATTTTAATAACCTGCTCATCTCCGAGCTTGCTGGTACTGAACTCTCGCCTACTCTGATAAAAACTTGATACACTACTTTATCGTCCTCGATATGAGACATTGCCTTATATGGCTTGTGAGTACCCTCTTTAATTATTACAGCAAGTAAATCTTTTCCATGAATATCAAACAATTGCAATTCTGCTTGAATATCTGGTATGATATAGAAATTGCATGCTTTTTCAACAATATCCATTTCGCTCTTTTCACTTTTGAGCCCTTTAATACTGCCATCATCATCAATACCAATGATAATTACTCCGCCTTTTGTATTGGCAAAAGCACAAATTTCTTTTGCAAGTTTTTCGGGATTATTGATTTTTCGCTTGTATTCAACAGTTGAACTTTCTCCTGCTGTAAGCAATAATTGGAATTCGCTGAATTTCATTGAATTGCAGATTTGTTTAATTATAATATATAACTAAACGAAATTATTTGGAAATGATTTTGATTTTACAAGTACTATCTACTAAACTTCTATTTGCTTCTGTAATGAGCGAAAATTTTATATTTACAGCAACAACTTCAGGAACATCAGAAAAATATTCAAACGTAAGCATCGTATTTGAATTACGATTAATTGTAATCGGCAGCCCTGTTTTTAGAGTTATTTTTGTATTATCATCTAATTTGACTTCATTTATAGTTGAAGAAAATTCACTCATATTTTTAAAATTCACAGAAAATTCGTTTTTTTGTAGAATCTTAAAATCATCAGTTGCATAATCATTTGCAAAAATATATGGAACTTTAGCTTCTACCATACAAAAAGTATATTCAAGATTTGCAAATACTAATGTATCAATAAATACTCCTGGTGACTTAGCCTGAAATTGTATCTCAATTGGAATCTCCCATCCATTCTCACCAATTGCTGCTAAAAGAATAGGTGTAGTTTTATTTAAAATTTTGAAATTATTATCTCCAAAATATAAGTTGTAATTTGAAATTAGATAGTTGTGTTGAAGTTTATTTTGTATAAATACTGTTTTTACAACTATTGAATCGGGATGAATAAAATCGTAATTTAAATAATTTGTACTGAGTTTTACATAAGGATTTTCGTAATTATCTTCAGTAAATTTAATGTTTCTATTAGCTGGTACATCTAATGGAGATGAACAATTACTTGAAATAATCACTATAATTAAAAAGAATAATATGTTTTGGATTTTCTTCATATTTTTTTTAAAAATTAATTCTAACTCCATAGAAAAATCCATACTTCTGAGTATCATAGGATTGATTTTGGAACTGGTATAATAATAGGGAACCTTCTACTCCAGCGGTCAATAATAGTTTATCATTAATATGATACGACAATCCGAAAGATGACTTAAATAATGGTCCAATCTTTGTTGCTGAACCTAATACTTTAAAAAACGGATTTAATAATAATCTTTCGTTTGAAGAATGAAATGTATATTGATATGCCAAACCATACCATTGAGCAGTATAAACTTGATTGATATCGGCAGCCATTCCATTTATATATCCACTGAATTTCTGAGGATAATTTTCTTGTCCATATTCAATTGAGAAAGAATTATTTTTATTAATATTATATGCTAAAGCAAGTGAATAGTTATTTAGTAATGGATTAGTTAATGGCTCTAAATTTGTCTTAATATTGGAGTAATTTGCTGATTTAATAATAGATAAAGACATTTTATCCAAAAACGAAAAATCAAAATAATTTACGTCCATTTTCTTGCTGTAATCATAGATTAAATTAAGCATAAACAAATCTTTTACAAAATTTGAAGATGGAATCTCTCTGAATTCAAAAGCAACTTGTTTATTTTGCTGTTGATTTTGAACAGAATTTGATGGATTTTTAAGAGTCAAATCTTGATAATCATTATTACTCATAACTTGGCTATTGTCGGTTTTTGTAAGATTTTTTGGAGATGTTAATTCGGCAATAATTAGCGGTTTGTTTTGATTAAGATTGTTATCTTTATTTGTTGATACTTCCTTTTTTCCGGTAATGATGTTTGCTTTGATTTTGTTTTGTTCAGAATTTTGTTTGATAAAATCATCATTTTTAGTATTTTTTTCTTCTGTATTAATATTTTCAGATAAAAGTTGCTTATCTATTTTGCTTAAATTTGTTTCGTTCTCTTTTACATTTTGGGTAAAGAAATAACCAAAAATGAAAAGTGCTGCTCCAAACACAGCTGCACCAAAAGCTGGATTAAATATTACTTTTTTAATTTCGCTAAACAAAGTAGCAATAAGCCCAATTATTGCAGCAGAACGTTGTAAATTAAGTTTTCCCAACAAGAAGAATCTTGAATGTTTTGGTGGAGGAAGTAGTTCTTGCTGAAATAAACTTCTTAAATTTATTTGATCTTTCAATTCTTCTTGCAAACTCGGATTATTCGATATTTCGTTGAATAATTCGCCTGTTTCCAAAGAACCTAATTCTCCATCTAAATATTCACTTATCCTCTGAGAATAATATTCTTCATTTTTCAATTCCATAGTTTTCCTTTTCTCTTTTTTCATCAATTTTATTCATTTTAACAAAAACTTCACGAAGCATAATCTTTGCTCGGTGAATAAGTACACCAACGTTTGTACGAGTTTGGTTTGTCATTAAAGCAATCTCGTCGTAACTATAATCCATATATTCTTTCAATATCAACATTTCACGATAGATTTCGGGCAATTGTTCTATTGCTAAATCTAAAACTTCCTTTTGTTGTTTTTTTTCATAGTCATTATCTACTGTTGACAATCTTATTTTAACGATATCAACTTTTTTTACTTTATTATTATTGCGAATTTGATTTATGCACAAATTTCTTGCAATCTTTGCTAAATAACCACCAATTCTTTCAACACCTTCGTTATTAGTAGTAGCTGTTTCATAAAATTTTATGAATGTTTCTTGAAAAATATCCTTGGCTGACTCGGCATCTCGGACAAATCTATAACAAAGAGTATAAATTCTTGACGAATATCTATAATAGATCTCGTCAAAAGCTTTTTTAGCAATATCCTTTTTTTCTGACTTTATAAGGAAGCTAAGTTCTATCTCCGAATATTTTGAAAAATCATTCACATATATATAACACTAAAAAGAACAATTTATTACAAAAAGTGGAATATTTTTTTCTTTTTCATCAATTTTATTACAAAATACTAGTTTTTTTCTGTTTTTGAGTAAATTTTTATATATTTCTTTCAACATTTTTTTGTGAAATTACTTACAATATTTATTTTTGTAGAATTTATTTTTACAAAAGTTAATTTTTCATCAATATGCAGACAATTTCAAAACCTTATTTATTATCATCTGAAGATTTAACAAGAGATGACATCAACCTTATTTTTCAAAGAGCAAAATTTTTTCAAGATAATTACACGCCAGGTTCACGTTTTGACGACCTAAAAGGCATTTCTGTAGCCTTGGCTTTCTTTGAGAATTCAACAAGAACAAAATTATCTTTCGAAATTGCTGCAAAAAGATTATCAGCTGATACAATTGGTTTTGCCGCATCCACTTCAAGCCTCTCCAAAGGTGAATCCTTGCTTGATACTTTAAAAACCATAGAAGCAATGGGAGTGCAGATTTACGTCATTCGGCATGGTAGTAGTGGTGCCCAACAATTCCTTCAAAGAAACACAAGTGGGATTATTCTAAATGCCGGTGATGGAAAACACGAACATCCAACACAAGCCCTTTTAGACAATTATACATTATTGAATCATTTTGGGAAATTAGAAGGACTTAAAATTACAATTGTAGGTGATATTTTCCATAGCCGTGTAGCTCGTTCCAATATCAATGTGATGAAAACTTTGGGTATGGAAGTAAAATTCTTAGGACCAGGCACATTATTACCTCAACAAAATAATCCATGGAATGTGGATTTTTGTACTAATTTAGATGAAGCAATAGAATGGTCGGATATTTTACTTGTCCTAAGATTGCAAAGAGAAAGAATGAATAGCGGATTATTACCTTCAATTGAAGAATTTTCAAATTTCTTTGGAGTAACAGCTGAAAAAATTAGTAGAAAGCCAGAATTAGTTGTTATGCATCCAGGACCAGTGAATTACGGAGTTGAATTAGATTATCGCATTAGCACTTATCCAAATTGTTTGATTCAAACTCAGGTTACATCTGGCGTGTATATCCGAATGGCTGTATTATCATTACTTTCTGAATATTTAAAGAAATAGTTTATTTTGGATAAAATCTGGACAACTTCGGAATTAATAAATTGGGGCAAGAATTTTTTTGTTTCAAAAAATATATCCGAGCCAAGATTGAATTTTGAATTTTTGCTTTGCAAAGTACTGAATTGCAATAGAATTGATTTATACTTAAAATATGATTATCCTTTCAAGCCTAATCAATTATCCGAGCTTAAAGAATTAATTAATAGAAGAGCCAAGTTTGAGCCCTTGCAATATATATTAGGAGAAGTTGAATTCTATGGAAATAAGTTCATTAGCGATAAAAGAGCTTTAATTCCCAGACCAGAAACAGAATTGTTAGTAATTCAATCCAAAGAAATTATTTCTCAAATTAATAAACCAAAAACAAGGGTTTTAGAAGTTGGAGTGGGAACAGGATGCGTATCGATTTCACTTGCAAAATTATTTCCTGCTGCTGAATTTTATGGGATAGATATATCCCAAGATGCAATAGATTTAGCATTTGAAAATAAGGAATTGCACAAAGTAGAAAATATTAAATTTAAAAAAGCAGACTTTTTTGAATTTTCTACATTCTCTTATTTCGATTTAATTATTTCAAATCCTCCATATATTCCAAAAGAACAGTATTCAAAGAATAATTTACAAGAAGAATTATTTTTTGAGCCAAAAATTGCATTAACTGATGATGCTGATGGATTAGTTTTTTATAGAAAATTTGCAGAGATAATTAAATTATCTACTCAGAAAATGCAATTAATATTAGAAATAAATGAATTTACAAGCGATAGTATTGTGGAATTATTCAAAATCGATAATGTTGCAACAACAAAAATAAAAGATTTTAACAACTTGGATAGGATACTTATAATCGAGAAAAAATAAGATATTTTTATTTTGTTTATATTTATGTTAATTTAATTAACTTGTATTTCACAAAAGTTTGTTAATTTTGAAATTCTTAAATATTAGAAATTATGGCAAAGTTAAAAATAGAAAGACAAATTGGTGGAGTAATACTCCATTTAAGCGGAAAATTCATTGGTGGTGAAGAAACTGATGAACTAAAACAATTATTGCAAGAAATTGCTGAGAGTAACGAGCAAAAACTAATTATTAATCTTGCAGATGTAACTTATCTTAACTCTACGGCGTTAGGAGTATTAATAGCAAGTCATTCTAATTTTGTTAAAAGGCAAGGCGAAGTGATTCTTTGTAATATAAGTAAATCAATAGAAAATATCTTTGTGATAACAAAACTGACACTGGTATTTAAAATAGCGGAAACGCTTGAAGAAGCAATCAAAAATTTTTCAAACTAATAAATTTTCACGAGGTTTTATATGAAAAACTACGTTAATCTAATTGTGATTACATTATCACTCGTAGTTGGATTCGCCATTTTTTACGTTATATTAGGTAATAGCGGCAACTTTCTTGATCCAATGTTAAAACATGAACCAAAACCAGGCAACATTTTAGGTACTATTTATACTGGTGGTCCGCTTGTTGGTTTATTGATGGCATTAATCATTGTTTCAATCACTTACGTTTTCGAAAGATTGTTCTCAATCAAAAAAGCACAAGGAAAAGGCAATCCTGCTGTATTCATTTCTGGCGTTGCAAAAGACTTAGAAAAAGGTGAATTAGATTCAGCTTTGGCTAAATGCGACAAACAAAGAGGCAGTGTTGCTAATGTATTGCGTGCAGCAATTCAAAGATTCAGAGATATTGAAAAAGACCCAGAATACGCTGGTGATAGAAAATTAGCAGAAATTCAACGTTCAATCGATGAATCCATGAACTTAGAAACTCCACTTTTAGAGAAGAACTTAGTAATGTTATCAACAGTAGCTTCAATTGCAACTATGGTTGGTTTGTTAGGAACAACATTAGGTATGATTAGAGCATTCCAAGCGTTAGCAGTAAGCGGCACAGTATCAGCAGTACAATTATCTATCGGTATTTCTGAAGCATTGTATAATACAGCTGGTGGTCTTATTGGCGCTATTATTTCAATTGTTGCTTTCAACTTCTTTACAACAAAAGTTGATAGTTTTGTTTATATGATTGACGAGGCTATACTAAACGTAATGGAAATATTCACTATAAGAATTAAGAAGTAATTCCATTAATTTTAGGAGTCTACTATGCCAAAAGTAAAAAAGAAGAGAGTAGGCTTTGTAATAGATATGACACCGTTGGTGGATATCACTTTTCTGTTGCTAACATTTTTTATGTTTACAGCAAAATTTAAAAGTGAGGCTGAAAACCAACAGAAATTTACAATACAAAGACCAAAAGTATCGCCTGATACTACAACTATACCGCAAAATAATTTAGCAGTTATTAAAATTGCAATTGATTCAGTTACTCTCGATACTAATTACTATTATGAATTGAGTAACGAAACTGATAGAGCAAAAGTTTGGGGTAGTATTTCGGCATTAACAGAAGAACAAAGAGCAGAGCCTCAATTAAAAGTTACTAAGGAACTTTTAGAGGAATTAGTTAGAGGAACAAGACTTGTACAACCTACTACTAAATTTGCTATTGATGCAGACAGACGTTTAAGATTCCAGTGGATCCAAGATGCAATGGATATCTTAAGAAGGAAACAAGCAACTAAATTCACTTTCGTAACAGAGAAGAAAGGAGCTTAGTAACTTTTTATTTAATTAATTAGTATATTAAGAAAGGAGATAATTATGTCTGGAGGAGGCGAATCGTTAGGTGGCGGAGGCAAAACCAAACGTGGTAGTAGCAAGAGAAAGACCAAGAAAAGAGTTGGTTTTAGAATAGATATGACTCCATTAGTGGACATCACCTTTTTGTTGTTAACATTCTTTATGTTCACAACAACAATGGCTGCCCCACAAGTTATGGAAATGTCTGTTCCACCAGAAACCGAAGAAGTGGAAGTTGCTGAATCGCAATTATTACAGTTTTATGTGCGCGATGATGGTGCTGTTTTCTTTGCTATGGGCAAGGACGAACCCGAAAGAATTGATCCTAAAAAATTGACCCAAATTAGTGATATTTCTGCAAGAGAAAATCTTAAAGAAGAACATTTTAATAAACTAATTGTTGCTCTATATTCATCTGGAGATGCTCCTTATGGTTTAGTAGTAACAGTTTTGGATCAATTAAACGTAGCAGAAGGTATCATCGTTGATAAGATGAAAAAAGATATAGATCCAGAGACTGGCAAACCAGTGGAACGTCAAAGAAGATTTACTATAGCACCGTTATTACCTGAAGATGTTGAAAGATTAAAGGGGTTATAAAAATGACAGAAATAGTTCAAAATATTATCGATATTCCTCGCTATGGTGCAAGGGAATTAAAAGGCTTTATTAATAAATTTACCTATAAGGGATTTATCATTACTGCTGCTATTTTTTTAGGATTATTTTTCTTATATTTTGGTTATACAAAGTATGAAAATGCTAAGCCAAAATTAAAGAAATTACCACCAATAGCCAAGATAGATATTGTGGATTTACCTCCACAAGACGAAGCATTAGATGCGCCACCACCTGTTGAGCAAGTTCTCAATAATGGTCCTGCTGCACGTGCTGGTATTCCTGTACCTGTGCCTGATGCTCAAATAACACCCGATATGCAAGAGTTTGCAACAATCGACATTATGAACAGAGCTTCAGCAGAAGGTGGTACTGGATTAGATTTAGGTGGCTTTGCTTCAAATATTAATTTTGAAGGAAGCGGAAATGTAGATGTGAAGCAAAAGGAAAAAGAACCCGAACCTGATGAATTTATTCCAGTTGAAAAAGAACCAGGTGTAGACTATTCTCGTCTTCAACAATTAGTAGTTTATCCAGATTTGGCTAAACGTGCTGGCATTGAAGGTAGAGTTACAATCCGTGTTCTTATCGGCAAAGATGGTAACGTTCGCAAAATGTTTATTGAAGATTCTGACAACAGTTTATTAAATGAATCTGCAGAAAATGCAATTAGACAATATGGCAGGTTTACTCCTGCTATTCAAAACCAAGAACCAATAACTTGTTGGATATCAATTCCAATTCAATTTAGGTTACGTTAGTTCTCATAATTTTAATTATTAAAAAGGTAGATTACTTGACCAATCTACCTTTTTTTTTATTATTTCTTTTATTTTAGCTGGATAATTGCAAATTGGCATTAATTTTGTAATTTAATAGATTAACAAAATTAATTTTGGTTTGAAATGAAAATTATCTCCTACATATTTTTTATCGTTATTTTTAGTTGCATTTCTTTTGCTCAAAAATCAGATTTAGAAAAGGCAAATCAGTCACTAATAGATGGGTATTACAACGAAGCAGTAGATGCTTATTCAAAAATCATTTCTACAAATTCAAACTACTTGCCAATTTATTATAGTCGAGGAATTGCTTTATTAAAGTTAAATGAATACCAAAGAGCTATTGACGATTTTTCATTCTTAATAAGTAAAGAAGATACAAATTACAATGCTTATGTTGGCAGAGCAATTTGTTACCGCAATATCAAAAAATATTCCGAAGGATTACGAGATTTAGAAAAAGCGATAAAATTAGATTCTACAAAATTTGAAGCTTTTTACGAAAAAGCAAATATTCATTTAGACTTGGAAGAGGACGAAGAAGCATTGTATTATTATCGTCTTGCTCAAAGAATTAATCCTACAAACGAATTTACAATTTACGGTCAAGCATTAGTATTTTACTATGCCGAAAAGAATAAAGAAGCTATAGATTATTTCCAGAAATTTATCGAACTTCACACAAAAGAAGACCAATTCAAAATAGACGCAATTAGAATTATCAAATATCTAAAAGATGAGGATTAAGTGAAAATTGCTTATTTATCCACTTTTTACCCATTTCGAGGAGGCATTGCTCAATTTAATGCTTCTCTATTTAGAAATTTTGAAAAAAAACATTCAATAAAAGCATTTACTTTTACTCGTCAGTATCCCGATGCTCTTTTCCCAGGCAGTAGCCAATATGTTAGTGGTGCTGACAAAGCAGACCACATTCCATCAATTAAATTATTAGACTCGATCAATCCTGTAAGTTATTATCGTACTGCTTCTAAAATTGCTGAGTTCAATCCAGATTTACTACTTACTAAGTTTTGGATGCCATTCTTTGCACCAAGTTTGGGTGCAGTCAGTAAAAATCTAAAGAAAAAAAACGTAGTTAATATCTCAATCTTGGATAATGTTATACCTCACGAAAAACGAATGGGAGATATTGGCTTAACTAAATACTTCTTAAATCAACAAGATGGTTTTATTGTGATGAGTGATACAGTAAAAAATGATTTATTGAAGTTAAAACCAAAAGCAGTATTTCAGGAGCATCCCCACCCAATATATGATCATTTTTCAAAATCAATAGATAGAATTGATGCACAAAAGAAATTAGGCATACCACCAGAAAAGAAAGTGTTATTGTTTTTTGGTTTTATCCGAGATTATAAGGGTTTGGATATACTTTTAAAAACACTTAAAACTCTACCAGAAGAATATCATTTAATAATAGCTGGCGAAGTATATGGCAATTTCCAAAAATATGATGATTTGATTTCAAGATTAGGAATATCGCCTAAGGTGTCAAAATTTGTTAGATACATTAATGATGATGAAGTTACAAATTTCTTCTCTGCTGCAGATGTTTGCGTTTTGCCCTATAAATCTGCTACTCAAAGTGGCATTGTAGGCATATCCTATCAATACAATTTACCTGTAATTGCCACAAATGTTGGAAGTTTAAAAGAAATGATTGAACCCTATAAAACTGGGTTAATTGTAGAAGAACCTGATTATATAAAACTATCAGAAACAATAATCAAGTATTTCAAAGATGGAATGAATTTAAATTATCCTGCAAATATTGAGAATTATAAAAATAAATATAATTGGGAAAATTTAGCAAATACAATAATCAATTTGTATTCGCAATTAACAATGAATTTGACAGTTAAATAAGTAAAATATACTATTTGTTTTTTAATAGCATTTTTTTGATTGAATCAAGAGTTTTCTTTTCATCAGAAGGATAGGCTTTGGAAACTTCGTCCGATGATACTTTAAACGATTCTGCAGCATTTGCACTTGTTCCTAAAAAATCGATTGGTTTTACATCCCATGCAGAAGCATTGTCATTGTTATTAGATTCATTTAGCTTTCCAAAAGAATCGACATCTTCAAGAAATGCTTCGCCTCGGCTAATTTGTAATAACTTTTCTTTTCCATAAACTTCAACCAACTTATCGTAAATAGTGGCTCTGGTGAATGGCTTAGAGATAAAGCCAGCACTGCCATTACGTACTGCCATTCCCAAATTTTCAGCATCAGAAAGAGCTGAAACCATCAAAATTGGAATTGGACGAGTTGCTTTGACTGCTTTTAAAACCTTCAAGGTTTGTAAACCTGTAATTTCGGGCATCAAAATATCGAGTACTATTAAATTAGGTAAATGTTCAGTAGCTAATGCAACACCATCATAACCATTACTTGCAAGGAATGTTTTTTTGAAACCATAACTTTGGAATGATTTGGATAATATCCGTTGCATCCAAATATCATCATCTATTATTAAAACTGAATACTCTGTCATTTTGAATCTACTAAATATACAAAATTATTAAAAAAAATCGAATCTATGAGTTTTTATATTAAAATACCTAACACTACAAAACATTAGATAAATTAAGGTTTTGCTTTTTAACAATGTTTTTAAACTCCTTTATGTTTGTTTGGGCGGAAAGTTTATTTAAATTGATAATTTTATCGTGAATTTCCTTCCTATGTACCTGAACATCTTTGGGTGCTTGGATACCAATTCTTGCCACGCCTCTATCAAATCCAATAATCGTTATGGTTATTGAGTTACCAATTTTTATTTCTTCACCCGGTTTACGAGAAAGCACTAACATAACTCAACTCCTTTGATTTTCATCGTTTACTTTGATTTCAAATGAAGTTGAATATTTCTCTGTTGGAAGAAGAATTTGTTCACCTTGCATATTTTCTAAATCAATAATTATTGGGGCTTTAAGATTAGCTGTGATTCTTTTATTTTCATTTTGAAGTGTAACTACAGCAAATAATATTTGATTGGAACTATCGATAATCCTATTAATATCGTATTCGTAATCAATATAATATGGGCTTAGTAATGGAAATCCAATTGAAGGTTCATCTAATGATATAAGCCACTTAAATGGTTCTGTATCTTCGTCTGTTATTAGAATATACTTGTTTAAATTCTCGAAGCCTAATATACCATCAGGAAAATCAAACACTTGATCGTGCGATATTTGTATTTCACCAAATTGTGAAGTTGATATTGTAATTGTATTAACTTGTGATTCCATTCAAATATATCCTTTACTAAATACAAATTTAGCAATAAATTACTTATCGTCAAAATATTAATTAAATTTAGTTTTCTTTTTGTTCACTATTATTTTCTTCTGTATTGGCTGCAACTTCCGATGAAGGTTGCGATATTGTAATTTCCACTCTCCTGTTTTTGCCTCTTCCTTGAACACTTGAGTTATCTTCAATCGGTCTTTCTGGACCAAAACCTCGTATTAATACATTTTTTTCTGTAATACCTTTTTGGATAAGATAATAGCCAACTTCTAAAGCTCTATCAACTGACAAATGCCAATTAGATTGATACGTAAAAGTTCTAATTGGTACATTATCTGTATGCCCGTCAATTGAAATTTCAAATGGCAAACTTTTCAAAGCAGATGCTACTGAATCCAAAATTTGCAAAGATTGTGGGTAAATATCAGCTTTTCCAGATGTAAATAAGAGGACTTCAGGCAAAGTTAATGTTATAGAATTGGCATTTTGAATTATAGATAATTGCTGCGATTCCAAATATGCGGACAATTTCGAATCCAACTCACTTTTTACATCATCAAGGCTTTTTTCTTGTTGATTGGAAAATTCAGGTTGTGGCAAGACTCCTTTACCTGCAGAAAGCTCTCCACTTCCACCTTGTAAAACTTTATCCGTTTTAAAAACCTGACTTAAGGCTTCGGAAATTTCTGTAAACTTCGACTTATCAACTTGTGATGCAGCATACAAGATAACAAATAAACCTAAAAGCAGAGTAATAAGATCTGCATAGGTAATCAAATATCTATCCGAACCTGTATTATGTTCAGGTTCGGAAGACATTATATATTTGTTTCTTTTTTTTGCCATAGTTTATTAAAAAGTTGTTGCTTGACCGTGAATGTATTCCATCAAATACTTGTTTTCAATGTGCATTTCATTTAATTGTACTTTAACTAAATCGCCAATAGACACAATTCCAATCAACGAACCCTCTTTCATAACTGGTACGTGCCTAAATTTATTTTGTGTCATTATGCCAAGAACATAATCAACCTCATCTTCGGGTTCTGCGAAGATAATTGATTTTGTCATAACTTCTTTAACGGCAATTTCACTAAAATTGTTTGGATTTTCGAAACAAACTTTCAATGCATCGCGTTCACTAATAATGCCTGTAATTTTAGCTTCATCATTGATAACTATCAATGAACCAATTCGATTAGCAACAATAAATGACATAGCTTGGATAACGTTTTTGTCTTCGCTAATAGTGAATACTTCAGGACCTTTTGTTTTGAGCACATTTTTGATTTTCATTTAAACACCTTAAAATTTAGAAATTTAAATTACAAAAAAAATATGAATAATAATATAAAATCATACTTTTTTTCTTTTATTAAGGAATGAAACCAAAGCTTTATCAAAAGGAGTTGAAGTTGATATTTGATTAAAATCAATTTTTTGAATTAAACAATTTGATTTCAATTTTTGAATAAATTCATTCATCGATGTTTCGTAAGACTTCTGAATATGGAATGGATGCGTTAGTAATGTATCTTTAGTCTCTAAATCAACAAATGTTGCACTTTTTCCAAATTTAAAATCAACTTCCCTGTCATCTAAAACTTGAAAAGCAATTACTTCGTTATTATTGTGTCTAAAATGGTGCAAAGCTTTTGTTACATCTTCAGAATTATCAAAAAAATCACTAATTACCACTATCAAACTTCGTTTTTTGATTCTTTCTGCAATTTCATTCAAACAATTTGCAGTACCTGTTTGATTTTCGGGTTTATTTAATTCTAAAGCTTTTAAAATTTCTCTAATATATGATGGTCTGGAATTTGGAGGAAGAAATTTCTTTATTTGTGAATCATATAATGCCAATCCAACTGAATCTCGTTGCTGAATCATCAATAATGCTAATGAAGCTGCTAAAAATGAACCATACTCGTATTTACTTATATTCCCTTCGGAAGCGTATTTCATAGAAGCACTCGAATCCAAAATTATCATTACTCTGGTGTTGGTTTCTTCTTCGAATTGCTTTACAAAATACTTGTCGGAACGCGCTAAAACTTTCCAATCTAAATACTTAATTTCATCACCAGGACGATACGGACGATGTTCGGCAAATTCAACACTAAATCCGTGAAATGGAGAATGATGCAAACCTGTGATAAAACCTTCTACAACTAATTTTGAAATGAGCTCGATATTTGCTAATTTTGCAACTACCTTAGGGTCTAAGTATTTTTTATAATCTTTCATTTGTTACTTTTTATTAAGCAATTGACGTTTTCTATGGGTTTTTGATTTTGAAATTTTAAAGTTTATAATTTTATTCCAAAACTTAAATAGGTTTTTGCTTCACCTTTGTATAATTCTAATGACTCATCAATCGAAAATAAATCTGCAATTCCTATGCTAAGAGGTCCCAAGGGAGTATTAAATGAGTAAGATAAACCTAAACTATGAAGAAAACTTACAAATTGTATTTTGTCTGTTCTTTGCCAAACTCTTCCTGTATTATAATGAATGCCTACATACATATCCAGAATTGACTTTATTGGAATTCTATATCTGTAATTAACAAATATGTTCACAATTTGTCTACCTATGTACTGATTTTCAAGTAAGCCCAAAAAATTTCCTTCACCACCGAGCGAGAACATCTCCGTAATAGGCATTGTTTCGTCTCCAGCACCTATTATTGAACCAAAATTAATTGTATTTCTCGAATCAAAGCTATAAAATGAAGAGAAAGAAAAGAATAATTTTGAATATGAAATAAAGTCACTGATTGGTGCAATATTTGTTTCTAAATACGACTCTACTTCCATCCCATTTTTTGCATAAAAACTAAAATCACGAGAATCATACTGAAAATTTATCTTAAATGTAGCTAAATTTTGAAATAAAGAAGGAACTTCGCCAATTGAAAAATATCTTTGTCTTTCGTACTTAAGATCGAAAGTAAACTTTCCCTTTTTCTCAATTTGTGAGCCAAAAGAAAAATTTAATCCCATTTTTTCAATTAATAACTCTGATTTTAATTGATATAATAACTCTTTGTTAGTATAATCTGTTGTGTTATCGTATAGTTTAATTCTATTACGATAATAATAAGCTATCGACCTGCTTGTTAAAGTAGTTGTAAGTATTTTTGGATTAAACCCCGTAATCGACAAATACTGGTTTAATTCTCCTCCAAAAAATGAAAATGCAACTTGCGAACCCAAATTTAAAAAGTTCTGATGCAAAAAATCAACACTTGCTTGCAAATATCTTTCATTATCAGCACGAATGCCAAGCTGGAGAGTTTGATTACCTGATTCTGTCAATTGAACAATTACATTAATTTTACCGCTTGCATTTTTAGTTGGATATACATCAATAAAGGAAAAATAATTAGTAGAAAGCAAATTTGCTCTACATTGTTGCAACATCTGGAATGATAAAATATCGCCCTGCTTGAATTTCAATTCCCTTTTTATTAAGTAATCATCAACTGTTTGATTTCCTTCTATAATCACTGAATCAACTATTCCTTCATCTACAATCAACTCAAATATTTTATTTTCTTTGTTACAAATAATCTTCTTAATGTCCAAAAATGAGTAATTCTTTTCTTTTGCTTTGTCAAGAAATGCGATTTTAACTTTTTGCATTAAGTTAAAGTCAAATTGTTCAGCAAAAAACTTTTGATTAATTTCAGATAAAATTTCTTCCAAATTTGGAGTGATTCGATGGTTAATCACAACTTTGGTTAATTGAGTTTGCTCATTAGCATTGATAATTATTTCATCTTGATTGGCTTCAACCCATAATTTACAATAAGAGTTAGCATAAGAATTGAAATATTGATAAATATCATCTAACAGAATCAAGTTCGTACTATTAAACAATTTTGTAATATTCGCACTATCAATAGGCTTAATATTTTTAAACTTTATAGATGAATACTCATTATTTATTGCGGGATTATCATTATTGAAATCATTGAATTTCTCATTTGTTAAATGTTCAATTTGTAATTTGATATTTTTAGCCACATCGGTCGCCGCAATCTCACCTTTATTAATCAATGAATCGGTGTTTTTAAAATCTGTATTAGAATAATTTCCCAAGTCTGGAGTGATTAGAAAGTTTGCTTTATTTCGTTCAATTTCTGTGAACTTTTGCATTTCAATTGAGACGATTTGATCTGCAACGTTCCAAGGTTTATTCAGATCTTTTTGCTCAAAAAGTGGCGAGGTAACATCAACAGCAATTGTTATATCTGGATTAAATTCGCGGGTAGCAATGCTTACAGGAATATTGGACATTAGTCCACCATCTACAAGTAACATATTTTGATAAGGAACAGGTGAATGCCGAAGAGGAATAGTGGAGCTTGCACGCACCGACATTGGCAAGCTTCCATTTTTAAGAATAACTATATTGCCCGAAACAATATCTGTTGCTACTGGTCGGAACGGAATTTGCAAATCATCATAATCTTCTAAAGAAATACTTCTTGCATTATAAAACAAATCGCTTAATAATTGATTGAACTTATTAGCAAAAGATAATCCTTGTGGAAAAACAACTTCAAAATTTCGGAAAGTTAGATTTAGAAGTCTTCTGTCAATAAATGCTTTATTATCATAAATATATTCGCGTCTATCAATGTTTTCGATAAGCGAGAATATCTCGGTCCAATCTTTGTCCATAAATATATTCTCTAACTCATCTGTAGTATATCCAGCTGAGTATAAGCCTCCAATAATTGCTCCTATACTTGTTCCAACAATATAATCAATTTTGATATTTGACTTTTCTAATTGTTTTATTACTCCAATGTGAGCAATACCACGAGCCCCACCGCCACTAAGAACTAAGGCAACTTTTGGTTTGAAAAAATTCTTATTTGGAATTAAATTATACTTTTGTGTAATTACGGAATTGTAATATTTATCCCAGTCTTGTTCGGAAACAAAAGGAGCATCGGAATTAACTACTTCCAAAGATTTACTCAATAAATTTGCAGAAAAACTGAAAAGTAATATAAGTAGGTATAAGATATTTTTTGGAACTTTTTTCAATTTAATTTATGGCAAATTTATTCAAAAAAAATATTTAATAAATTACAAATTCATATAAGTCTGTTGAAAAATTGGAAGAACCATCTTGGATTTCACTCACTCTTTTTACGTTAGCTCTTTGCGGTCCTGATTCTAATTGTCTTTTGAATGCTGCAATGTTTTCCACAAGTCCGTGAGCCAATACCTCTACAGAGCCATTCATCAGATTTTTAGCATACCCGTAAATACTATACTCTATAGCTTTACGATGAGCAAAATAGCGATAACCAACTCCTTGCACAAATCCTTCTATGATATATTTTTTAGTAATTTTTTCCATTTAGTCCGACCAAACTATGGCTCGTTTAACATTTTCTAATGTTTCATTTCCAAACAATTTTTCAATTATATAAAATGATAATTGAAAAATAGTTCCTGCTCCCCTACTTGAAATTATATTATTTTCTTCAACAATAATTTCTTCGATGTAATCATAATTAACTAAATCCTCGCGAACAGATGGGTGTGATGTAATTTTCTGTCCTGGTTTAAGTAATTGAAAATAAGATAAAATACTTGGTGCAGCACAAATTGTTGCTACCATTTTCTGATTTTCTAAATGATTTTCCAAAATTGTTTTTACCTGCGATAATTCCATAATATTCTGCACACCTTTTGCGCCACCGGGAAGATATACCAAATCAAATAATTGATAATCTTTGATTTTATGCAAAGGCATATCTGGAAGAATTTTTATATCCCTGGAACAATGGATAATATCATTCTCACCCGCCAAGGTTACATTTGCACCGGCGCGGCGAAGCAAATCAATAAATACAACAGTTTCTATTTCTTCAGATCCATTAGCAACTATAACTAAAATATTTTTTACCATAATATCTAAAAATTTATTGATATTTTTGTGAAATTAATTTATATCAAAAATGATTTTACAAAATTGCAAAATTTTTGGTAAAATAGACGCAAAACCTTCTAAAAGTATTTTTCAAAGGTTGTTAGCTTTAGCAATTTTATCAAACAATCCTACTACAATTCACAATGTTTGTATTTCTGACGATGCTTATGCCTCATTAAAGCTTATTGAAGATATTGGAAATGAAATAATAGAATTAGGCAATAATTCAATTCAAATTATTCCACATTCCCCAAATAGAGATTCTGAACTAACTTGCAACGAGTCTGGTTTATGTATAAGAATGTTTGCTCCTATACTTTCACTTTTTTCGAACAAATTCATAATAAAAGCTGAAGGTTCATTAAAGCATAGAAAAATTGATGGGATTGAATCTACACTTAATACATTAGGTGCAAAAATAATATCAAATAATAATTATCCTCCAGTTGAAATTAATGGTCCAATCAAATCGAAACATATTAGTTTAAATTATTTAGAGTCTTCGCAATTCTTAACAGGTTTATTAATTGCATTACCATTTCTTGCCGAGAAGTCAACAATAAATGTCCAAAAACTTGTTAGTAAACCATACATTGATTTGACCTTACATTATATCAAACTCTTTGGTGGAAGAATAGAAGTAGAGAATGAAAGTATTTTCCATTGCCATCCTTCTATATATAATGGAGGTGAATTCTATGTAGAAAATGACTGGACAAATGCAGCCACGATGATGATTGCTGGTGCAATTGGCGGACAAGTTCAAATAAATAATATTTCCAGAAATTCTCCCCAAGGCGATAAAGTTATTCTTGACTTATTAACTGAAATTGGTACTAAAGTAATTGAAAAAGATAATTCAATATTAGTAGAGAAAAATGAATTGAATAATTTCGAATTTGATGCAACTGATTATCCCGACTTGGTTCCTGGATTGTCAGTTCTGGCTGCTAATTGCAAGGGTTTATCCCGAATCACTAATATTGATAGACTAAAAAATAAAGAAAGTAATAGAGTAGAGACTATTATAAATATTCTTAAAAGCTCTGGAATTAAAGTAGAGTATTGCGATTCTGCTTTAACAATATATGGTGGAGAAACTAATATTGACTTGATAAATGCACAGAACGACCACAGAATTGCGATGATGGCAGCATTATTATCCATCAACAACAAAAATGATATTAAGTTAATTGGCTCTGAATCAGTGCAGAAATCTTACCCAATATTCTGGAACGACTTCAATTCCTTAAAAAAATAATTAACATAATAACCAATTAAGAGTATAAATTTACTTGTGATTATAAATTTATTCTTAATAATTGTTAATTTTGTAAAAAAACATTATTTATGAATTATTTCGAAAAAATTACAACATCAATAGAAGATAGTATTTTTACTAAACAAACTCTGTTCAAAAAAGATACTATCGAATTAATAAATGAAATTGCCCTAAAATTGAAAAGTGTTATCGAAAAAGGTGGCAAAATCCTTTTTTGCGGTAATGGAGGAAGCGCTGCTGATAGTCAGCATTTAGCTGCTGAATTAGTAGTCAGATTCCGTAGTTCTTTTCCTCGTCCTGCAATTCCTGCTATCGCTCTTACTACTGATACTTCCATTTTAACTGCTTGTGGCAATGATTTTGGTTTTAATCAAATATTCTCCCGTCAAGTTGAAGCTCTCGGTAATGATAAAGATGCATTATTTGCAATTTCCAC
Source organism: Chloroherpeton thalassium (assembly GCA_020720105.1). Lineage (GTDB taxonomy): Bacteria > Bacteroidota > Ignavibacteria > Kapaibacteriales > UBA2268 > GWF2-33-9. The sequence goes on along the minus strand of DYPF01000001.1, from coordinate 24,590 downwards.
AAGCGGAAATTCTCCAAATATTATTGAAGCTGTTAAGCAAGCTCGCCAAAAGAATATGCTTACTGTTGGCTTTTTGGGTGGAAATGGTGGAGAATTATCCTCGATTTGTGATGTTAATTTTATTGCTCCAAGCGATGTTACCGCACGAATCCAAGAAACACATATTTTAGTTGGACATATTCTTTGTGAACTAATTGAAGAATACTTATATTCAAATTAGATTTTTGATAATTTAGAAATATTCTAAATGATTTTTCGTTTAAAGAATTGAATTTATTAACTTAATTAGGAAATTATTATGATTAAAGAATCTTTGCAAACAGCTATTAACGAGCAAATCGTTCGTGAAATGTACTCTTCAAACTTATATTTATCAATGGCTGCATATTATGCATCAATCAATTTAAATGGTTTTGCAAATTGGATGAGAATCCAAGCAGAAGAAGAAATGATTCACGCTTTGAAATTTTTCGATTACGTTTTGGACAGAGGTGGTAAAGTAAATATCGGTATGATTACAGCTACACCATCAGTATGGGCTGGCTACATTCAACCTTTTGCTGATGCTTTGGAACACGAGCAAAAAATAACTGCTTGGATTAATGACATTGCAGATATTGCTCATACCGAAAAAGATTATGCAACGATGTCATTCTTAAATTGGTTTATTGACGAACAAGTTGAAGAAGAGAAAACTACAGGCGAAATACTTGATAGATTAAGATTAGCTGGCGATAGCAAATCAAGTTTATTCCTCCTTGATAATGAACTTAAAGCAAGAAAAATAGAAGTTGCAACTAAAGCAGAATAAATTTTAAACAATTTTATAATAGATGGAGTCCATTTCCAAAATGGGCTCCATCTTTTTTTATTTGAAGAATTTCAAATGGATTTTTTCTCCTTTCACAAGTGGAAAATCAATGACTTATGAAATTAATCCGAATCATTACTAAAAATTATGTTTAAATAGGTAGGGAAAGTTGTATTTTATTCTAAAGTTTTTATATTACAATAAGAATAAACTATATTTTACAGAACCTTTACGTTGTATTATTGAGGAGTACAAATTGTTATTGTTCTATAATTATTATTATAAAGATAATTCATCTGATGACTTTAAGTCATCGGATGAATATAGAATATCTTCTTGCTGATATTATTTGAGCAGAGCTTGCTCTGACACTACAGAAAGCGAGTTGTAGATAGTTTTATCATACTATAAAAATCAATCCAATATTTTCTCTATTTGGTTGCCGAGCCATTCTCGATAGTTTTCATTAGATATTTTTTCAATTACATCGTTCGCAAAGGCTTTCAACAGCAATTTTTGGCTATTTTCTTTATCAATTCCTCGGCTCATCAAATAAAATATCTCTTCTTCTTGCAAAAAACCAGAAGTTGCTCCGTGAGAGCACTTCACATCGTCAGCATAAATCTCTAAAGCGGGCTTTGTGAAAATTCGTGCATCATCGGAGGTTAAGATATTTCTATTTGTTTGATATGCATCAGTTTTTTGTGCATCTTTTTTAACATAAATTTTCCCGTCAAATATTCCCCTTCCCTCTTCTCCAATAATTCCTTTGTAAAATTGATTGCTATATGAATTTGGTGCATTGTGATTCATCAAAATATGATTGTCGGCAACATTCATCTCATTAACAAAATAAAAGCAGTTTGCGATTACTTCGGCATTACTTCCATTAATATCCACTTGAATATTATTTCTAATGAATGTGCCCTTCATCGAAACATTATTGATAGTCAAATGTGCATTATTATTAATAATTATTCTAAAATTATTGATAATTTGAGAGTCTTTATTGTTTGAAAGAATATTGATTTTCAAGTGAGAATTTGGTGATTGAATAATTGTAAAGATATTATTTTGAATTGTATTATCATTTCCGATAAAATTCAAGAAAATCTCTGCATTAGCGGACTCCTCGAGAACAAAGATATTTTGCAGATTTATCAATTCCAGATTTGCAGTATCGGAAATATAATCAAATCGAACAATTTGATTCTCATTTTTGTGATTAAACACAAAATGATTGGCAATATTGCCAATGGATTTATTCAACAAATAAAAAATATCTTTTGCAAAAAAACACTCGTCTGTTTTGTTTTCTATTTGTTGATTTTCTAATTGCTGGTTCTTTAATTGCTGGCAATACCCATTTTCAAATTTGTAATATTCTGCATTTGGTTCAACAAATACATCTGAAATTGATAATGGCAGATTTCTGTCCGAATTATGTGAAGCAATCGAATAATCGTAGATATTTCTGGGCAAAGGAGTATTTTTCCATAATTCAGTCTTGAAGTTGGGCAAACCCAAACTTTCGGCTTGATGCAATATTTCAGAATTTATCTTGAAATTATGATTTTGTTCTTTTAATGATTCTATAAATTTCATTTTGTTCACTTCTACTAATTTTCGGGGTTAATTATCCAATCATATCCTTTTTCTTCCAGCTCGAGAGCTAATTCTTTGCCACCTGTTTTGATAATTTTACCATTGTAAAGAATATGAACAAAGTCGGGCACGATGTAATTGAGTAATCTTTGATAATGAGTAATAACTAAGTAAGCATTATTTTCTGTTCTCAAAGTATTCACTCCATCGGCAACAATTTTGAGTGCATCAATATCTAATCCCGAATCTGTTTCATCTAAAATTGCTAACTTCGGTTCAAGAACAGCCATTTGGAAAATCTCGTTTTTCTTCTTTTCACCACCCGAAAAGCCTTCATTAACAGGACGGGTTAGATATTTATTGTCAAATTGGATAATTTTAGCTTTTTCTCTAATCATTTTTAGGAAAGGACCAGCTTCCATAAGTTCCTCGCCACGATATTTTTTGTGTTCATTCACAGCAGTTCGTAAGAAATTCACATTGCTTACTCCTGGGATTTCAACTGGATATTGAAAAGCCAAGAAAAGACCCTCTTTTGCTCTCTCATCTGGCGACAGTTCAAATAAATCTTTACCATTAAATTCCACAGTACCATCGGTAACTTCAAAATTACTTTTACCTGCCAAAACTGATGCTAAAGTGCTTTTGCCAGAACCATTAGGTCCCATAATTGCGTGAATTTCACCTGGTTTAACTTCGAGATTAATCCCGTGGAGAATCTCGTTTTCGTTAATTTTTGCTTTCAAATTATTGATTTTTAATAAATTCATTTTATATGTTTTTTAAGTTTCAAAATAATACTTTTTTAACGAAATTGTTAGCCGACACTACCTTCTAAACTGATAGAAAGTAATTTTTGTGCTTCAACAGCAAATTCCATTGGTAATTTCATAATTACTTCGCGAGCATATCCATTTACAATCATACCAACGGCATCTTCGGTATTAATACCTCGTTGATTCAAGTAGAAAATGGAATCATCTGAAATTTTGGAAGTAGTTGCTTCGTGTTCAACAGTAGCAGAAGGATTTTCCGATTCAATGTATGGAAAAGTATGTGCTCCGCATTTATCGCCAATAAGTAGCGAATCGCATTGAGTAAAGTTTCGTGCATTTTTAGCATTTTTGCCAATCTTAACTAATCCTCGATAAGAATTATCACTTTTTCCTGCCGAAATTCCTTTGGAAACAATACGGCTACGAGTGTTTTCACCGATATGAATCATCTTCGAGCCTGTATCTGCTTGTTGATAATTATTAGTGATTGCAACAGAATAAAACTCACCAACTGAATTATTCCCCTTTAATATACACGATGGATATTTCCAAGTAATAGCCGAGCCTGTTTCCACTTGCGTCCAAGAAATTTTGGAATTATCGCCCGCACAGAGACCACGTTTGGTAACAAAGTTGTAAATACCACCTTTGCCTTCTTTATCACCTGGATACCAATTTTGAACAGTTGAGTATTTAACTTCGGCATCTTTGTGGACGTAAATTTCAACAATTGCGGCGTGAAGTTGATTTTCATCTCGCATTGGAGCAGTGCAACCTTCAAGGTAGCTAACATACGCACCTTCTTCTGCAACAATCAAAGTTCTTTCAAATTGACCAGTTTGGGCAGCATTGATACGGAAATATGTACTTAATTCCATAGGTGAACGAACACCTTTGGGTATTAAAACGAAAGATCCATCAGTAAATACTGCTGAGTTAAGTGCTGCATAATAATTATCAGTGTATGGCACAACACTTCCGAGATATTTCTTGATTAATTCAGGATAATCTTGGATAGCTTCCGATATTGAGCAAAAGATTATTCCTGCTTCCGCCAGACGCTCGCGATATGTTGTGGCAACAGATACACTATCAAGCACAGCATCAACTGCAATTCCAGCCAACATCATTTGTTCTTCGAGCGGAATACCTAATTTATTGTAAGTATCTCTAATTTCAGGGTCAATTTCATCTAAACTTTTTGGTTTGCTTTTCAAAATAGGTGCGGCATAGTAGAAAATATCTTGGAAATCAATATCGGGAAATTGTACTTTTTGCCAATTTGGTTGTTTCATACTTTTCCAAAAACGAAATGCTTTCAATCTATAATCTAATATAAATTCAGGTTCGTTTTTCTTTTGAGAAATAAACTTTATTGTTTCCTCACTAAGTCCTTTTGGAGCAAACTCTTGCTCAATATTAGTAACAAATCCGTATTTATACTCACCACTTGTGTATTTATCAATTATCTCTTGGGACATAATCTTTTTTTTCCTAAATAATTTCGGTTAATTTTGTTTCTTTAAATACTTTTTCTATTTTTTGTTGAATAAGAATCATTGAATTTTTAATTTTGCAAATTTCAAAATATTCACAATTCTCCTTGCCATAAGTTCCATTTTGCAATATCTCTATTTTGGAGTGCTGACATTTGACTATCGATGGTGCTTCTTGCATTCTATTTAAAAAATCATACAAAGAAATGTCGATGTGCAAATAATCTAATGTATAACCGCCTTTAGCTCCTTCGTGAGATTTTACAAAACCCAAGTTCATCAGTTGTTGCATAGTTTTAGCTGTTATTTGCAATGGAATCCCTAATTGCTGGGCAATATCTTTAGCTGTTAACCGCATTAAAGATGCTTGGTTCAACAACTGCATCGACATAAGTGCATATTCTACTTTTCTTGGCAACTTAAACATAAGCAAAAAGACGAAAAAAAACTCGGACTATTTTAATCCGAGTTATCATTTTGCTAAAAATTAGGTAATTATTAAAAAATATTATTTTAGAGTGGTTCTAATAATTCAATTTAGACTGGGGCTGTCTCATAAGTCCAAAATATTTGAAAATTGTCATTCCCGTGCAAACGGGAATCCACTACTATAGAGGATTTATGGATTCCCACTTTCGTGGGAATGACGCCAAAACTGACTTATGAGACAGCCTCAATTTTTAGAACTTCTTATTAGTCTTTCAATCAATCTTTTAGTAAGTTAACTTCATCAACATAAATTGTTTGCTTTTTCCTAAATAAAGCAAGGATAATCGCCAGCCCAATTGCACTTTCTGCAGCAGCTACTGCCATCACAAAGAATACAAAAATTTGTCCAGTTGGATCGGACATATATCGCGAGAAAGCCACAAACGATAGGTTTACGCTATTCAACATAATTTCTATTGACATAAAAATTATAATTGCATTCCTGCGGATAATTACGCCAAGAACTCCGATTGCAAATAAAATTGCCGAAAGTGCTAAATATAATTCTAATGGTATAAGATTCATAATTTTTTTCCTTGCTTAATCTGCTAATTTCTTTTTTGCCATAACCATCGCTCCGATAATTGCTGCTAAAAGTAAAATTCCTACAAACTCAAATGCTGCCAAATGTTCTGTAAATAATACATATCCCAATGCTTTGGGACCAAACAACGCCATCACATTTTCTTCTTGGGTATACACAAACGAACCCGAAAACAAATAAGTAGTCAGCATAATAATAAATACTGCAACTAATACAATTCCGAAACTATTCCGAGATTGTATTGATAACTTTTGCTTCTCTTCGTGGCTAAGATTGAGTAACATCAGCACAAAAATCACTAAAACCATAATTGCACCTGCATAAACAAGTATTTGTAAAACAGCGATAAATTGTGATTGTAATGTTAGATATATGCCCGCCAAAGTAAAGAAATGAACTACCAAAGACATTGCTGAATAAATTGGATGTCTACTTAAAACTGTAGATAGAGCACTTGCTATTGCAAGAACTCCTAAGATGATTAATGATATTAATTGTAAATTCACCGTCTTCTGCATTTTAATAAAGAACAAAAATAGCAATTTTTTATCAATTTGAGAAACATTAAAATAAAATTTCTCGTATTTAAAATAAATGTTCGACTAAAGTGTTAATTATTTAAATATAAAATTAAATTTAAAAGGAAAATAAATGCTAAAAAAAATCATTGCAGCTCTCGTCCTATCAGCAAGTTTATTTATGTATTCTTGCTCTGACGATAATTCAACTAACCCAACAACCGATCCTAATTATTTCCCAAATGTTATTGGAAATTATTGGACTTACAAAAATTATGAAACAGATAGTTTAAACAATAAAATCTTATCAACAGAAATCACAGATCAAGTTACTTTAAACCGACAAGAAAATGAAACTGTTAAAACAATATCAAATGCTCTAATTTCTATTCTAAAGCACCAATATTCCGATAATACCAATTCAGAACAGAAAGTGTTCTATCAAAATGATATTTTCTATCAAAAGATTGATCAACTTCCAGGCTTAAGCATTGACTTATTTGGAGTGAAGATTTCTGATTTTATCGAAGTATCTTGGGTAAATTTAATTGATTTTAAAAATGCCGCTTGGGTAATTTTACCTAAAGATACTATCATTATGAAAGATGTTAAAATAAAGGAAGGTGTAAATACTGATATTAATATTTACTTCTCAATAAATGGTAGAAAAGGTGCAACTAAACAATTTACTATAGGCAACAAAACAATTACAGCAAACGAATATACCACTTCCATTGATATTTCTGGTACAGTAATATTGAAAGATCTGATGAATTTTCAAGTGCCAATCACTAGTACCTCAATTGTAACTTCATTCTATTTTGCTGATGGAGTTGGACTTGTCGGAACCAAGACATTGGCGACTAAAATCAATATTGCTGGATATATCAATCAAACAATCGATGGCAATGAATCAACTTTGATTAATTACAAAGCTGATTTACCAACAAAATAATTTGATTTAAATACAATTCAAAAGAAAAATAGGGTTTGCGATAAGCAATTCCTATTTTTTTCGTAATTTTGTAATCTTTAATTTTCACAAATTGTATGTTGCAAGTTAGAATACATGGAATACAAGACGGTAAATTTAATTTTGAATTAGAAGAACCAGTTTTAAACCTCGCAGAATTACCAGAAGAATTTGTTGGTAATATCAAGGTTTTTGGATCTTTAACAAAGATTGGAAAGCGTTATTCAGTTATTTGTAATGTTACTTGCATAGCAAAACTTATTTGTGATGTTACATTAGAGGAATTTGAAGAAGAAATTAAAGCAAACTTTGAGTTAAATATTATTGCAAATAGCGAATTGTATTATTTAAACGAAGACAGGGAAATAAAAGAAAACGAATCAGGTGATATAATTATACACGAAGACGATCAATTTGTTGTATTAACTGACTTTGTTCGTCAAGAGTTGATTTTAGGAACACCAATGAAGAAAGTTTCACCAAAATATAGAGATAAAGATTTTGATGAAATTTATCCAGAGTTAAGTTCAGAGAAAAATCAAGAAATTAATGAACAATGGTCAGCACTGAAGAAGTTGAAAGTTAAAAGTTGAAAGT
>DYPF01000001.1:13442-16681 GCA_020720105.1 Chloroherpeton thalassium | reverse complement strand
GATTAGAATATTAAATAAAAATTATAGATAAAGAGGTTTAAAATGCCAAATCCATTAAGAAGATTTTCTTCATCAAGAAGAGACAAGAGGAGAACTCATTATAAAGCAACTCCAATGCAAACTACTGTTTGTCCACAATGTGGTTCAATGAAATTATCACATGCTGCTTGCCCAGAATGTGGTTATTACAACGGAAGATTAGTAATTGAAAAATAATTAATCAGCTTAAAATGAGAATAGGTATTGATGCTATGGGCGGAGATTTTGCTCCCTTAAATGAAATTTTGGGAGCATTATCTTGCATTGAGGAATGTGCAAGTAAGTTAGATGAGATTCTTTTATACGGTAATCAAACCCAAATAGAAGATATTGCTAAGATACAAAACTTGGACATTTCCAAGCTAACTATTGTTAATTGTCTCGATTCTGTTTCGATGCATGACGACCCAACCGAAATACTAAAGACTAAAAAAGATTCTTCGCTCTACCGTGGAACAGAAGATTTGAAGAACAAGAAAATTGACGCCTTTGCCTCCGCAGGCAATACAGGAGCAACTCTCACTTTTTCTACTATTTTGCTTGGACGTATTCCCGGAGTTTCTCGCCCTACAATTGCAGGATTTCTTCCCACAACCAAATCTACTCCAACATTGATTTTAGATGTAGGTGCTACGATTGACCAAAAAAGCAGGTTTTTATTTGAATTTGCATTGATGGGCTCAATTTATTTTCAATCAGTTTATAATAAACCAAATCCAACAATAGGTTTACTGAATGTAGGCCAGGAAGAAACCAAGGGCACAGATGAATTACGTGACGCTTATAAACTACTAAAAAATAGCTCATTGAATTTTATTGGAAATGTAGAAGGTCGGGATATATTGGCAGGAACAGCTGACGTAGTTGTTTGCGATGGATATGTTGGCAATGTAATAATTAAATTTGCCGAAAGTTTTATCCCTCTCTTAAAACAAAAAGTAAAAGAATATTCCCAAAAAAGCATCATTTCAAAAGTACAAACTGCATTATCCATCCCAGTATTACGTGGTGCATTGCATGGTTTGGATTATGAAGAATATGGTGGAGTACCTGTTTTAGGTGTAAATGGGATTTCAGTAGTCGGACACGGAAGTTCCACTCCAAAAGCAATTAAAAATATGATAAAAAGATCAGTTGAGTTAGCAAACTCAAATTTGATAGACAAAATTCAAAGTTCAATCAAACTGAACACTTAATAAAAAAACAAGGAAAATTTGATATGCCAGCTACAATAACAGCAATTTCTCGTTATTTACCTCCAGATATTTACGATAATTCGTATTTTGAGAAATATTTGGATACAAATGAGGCTTGGATAACATCACGAACAGGCATAAAAGAAAGAAGATTTCTCAAAGAAGGTGCTACTTCGGATTTGATAGTACCAGCTGCACAAAAACTATTCGCAGATTACAATATTGATCCTTCTGAAATTGATACAATTATAGTTGCAAGCGTTACTCCCGACCATATGTTCCCAAGTACTGCTGCAGTGGTTCAAGACAAATTAGGCTTAAAAAATGTTTGGGGATTTGATATTTCTGCTGCTTGCTCTGGATTTTTATTTGCTCTCAAGACAGCTGCTTCACTTGTTGAAAGCGGAACTTCCAAAAAAGTTCTTCTTTGTGGATCAGATAAAATGAGTTCAATAATGGACTTCAATGATAGAGCAACCGCTGTGTTATTCGGTGATGGTGCAGGTGTATGCTTGATAGAAATGAGCGATGACCCCGAAATGGGTATTCGCGACCATATACTCCAAATTGATGGAGATGGTGGCAAATATCTTAAACAAATTGCTGGTGGTAGTTTCAAACCAGCTTCACACGAAACAATTGATAACAAAGAACATTATATCTTTCAAGATGGTGGAACTGTTTTCAAAGCCGCTGTTAAAGGTATGGCTGATGTTTCGGTAGAGATTATGAGAAGAAATAATCTAACTCATGATGATATTTCATATTTGGTTCCACACCAAGCAAATATGAGAATCATAACTGCCACAGCAGAAAGAATGAATTTAGATCCACAAAAAGTAATGATCAATATTCAAAAATATGGTAATACAACTGCAGGAACAATTCCAATTTGTTTGTCTGAATGGTACGAAGAAGGCAAAATCAAAAAAGGTGATTATTTAGTTCTTTCTGGATTTGGTGCTGGATTCACTTGGGGTTCGATACTATTAAGATGGAATATGAATCAAAGAGGAAGATAATGAAACAAGTAGCTTTATTTCCCGGTCAAGGTTCTCAATATGTTGGAATGGGTTTAGACCTTTTCAACACTTTTGAGAAAGCCAAAGAAATGTATCAATTAGCTGATAAAGTTTTAGGATTTTCTATTAGTGAGATTTCTTTTAATGGACCTTTGGAAACACTCAAGGAAACAAGATACACTCAACCTGCTTTATTTGTGCATAGTGCAATTTTATTTGAGTTAATCAAAGATAAAATACAAGTTGCCTCAACAGCAGGACATAGTGTAGGCGAATATTCTGCATTGTTTGCTACCGGAGTAATTAGCTTTGAAGATGGACTAAAAATTGTAGCAAAACGTGGCGACTTAATGTTCCAAAGTGGCATAGAACAACCAGGAACAATGTATGCTGTTATTGGATTGGAAGACGAAAAAGTTGAAGATGTGTGCCATCAATGTACTGCAAATGGCAATGGTCAAGTAGTAGTTGCTGCTAATTATAATTCACCTGGTCAATTAGTAATATCTGGTTCAAAAGAATTGCTCACTAATTGTGTTTCCAAATTCAAAGAAGCTGGTGCAAAAATGGTAAAAGAATTAGTTGTTAGCGGCGCTTTTCATTCCCCTTTAATGCAAAGTTCTGCTGATGAATTGTCAAAAATTATTAATTCTACAACTTTTTCTAATGCAAAAGTGCCCGTTTATTTGAATGTTACTTCCAAACCCGAAACTGATGCAAATATTATAAAACAAGCATTAATCGAGCAATTAACTTCGCCAGTTTTGTGGTCGCAATCGATGCAAAATATGGGCAAAGACAATTTGAAAAACTTCATAGAAATTGGTGCTGGCAATGTTCTTCAAGGATTAGCTAAGCGATCAATAAGCGATGCAATTATTAATGGAGTTGATAAGGTAGATAGTTTGCAAGAATTAGTTTAAGTTAATTTGAAAATAATAGTTAAATTAAGTAAATATTGAGTAAATATTGAGTAATTATT
>DYPF01000001.1:0-13342 GCA_020720105.1 Chloroherpeton thalassium | reverse complement strand
TATTGAGTAATTATTAACAATTCAATTATTAAATAAAATTTTTTTTGTAATTTTATTTTTTCTAAAAAACAAAATGAACGAAATTCAATGAAAGAACGATTTGAAAATAGAATTGCAATAGTAACTGGCGGATGCCGAGGTATCGGAAAGTCTATAGCAATGAAATTAGCTTCGGAAGGTGCTTTTGTTTATGCACTCGACTATGTAATACCAAGTGAAGATGAAGTATTTAGCGAACAACCTGAATTAGCTGCTCGTATCAAATGTATGCAAGCTGATGTTACTAATTTCGCTTCTGTTGAATCGTGCGTGAGCACAATAATCGAAGAAAGCAAGAAGATTGACATTTTAGTTAATAATGCTGGCATTACCCGCGATAACCTTCTAATGAGGATGAGCGAGGCTGAATGGGATGCAGTAATTAATACAAACCTAAAAGGTACTTTTATCTGTACTAAAATCGTTTCCCGCCCAATGATGAGCCAAAGATATGGTAGAATAGTAAATATCGGCTCGGTTGTTGGAATAATGGGCAATGCTGGACAATCAAATTATTCAGCATCTAAAGCAGGAATGGTTGGTTTTACTAAATCAATCGCACGCGAATTAGCCTCGAGAAATATCTTAGTGAACTTAATTGCTCCTGGATATGTTCGCACTGCAATGACTGATAAACTTTCCGAAGAACAAAGAAAAGCTTTCTTAGACAATATACCACTCAAAAGAGTCGCCGAACCCGAAGATATTGCAAATTCAGTAGCATTTTTGTGTTCTGATGATGCATCATACATAACAGGGCAAGTATTGAATATTAACGGTGGATTATACTTATAATCAAAAAAATAATATAATCAAAAAAATAATTAATTATATATTTTATTAACATTTTTTAAACAAAATAAAAAGGTGCAAAAATGGCTGATGTAAAACAAAGAGTTACAGAAATCATTATTAAAAAATTGGGTGTAGAAGAATCCCAAATCACAGAAGCAGCTTCATTCACTAAAGATTTAGGTGCTGATTCATTAGATACTGTTGAGCTCATTATGGAATTCGAAAAAGAATTCGATCTTTCAATTGAAGAAGCAGATGCAGAAAAAATCCAATCAGTTGGAGATGTTTTAAGCTATTTAAACTCTAAATTAGGATAAAACTAATAATTTTATGCCAAAATACAATTTTCCAAAAGTAGTTGTAACCGGAATTGGGGCAGTAACCGCAATCGGCAATAATGTTTCAGATATGTGGGACAGTATGGTTGCTGGTCGTGGTGGCGCTGCTCCAATTACTCACTTCGATGCTTCTACATTTGATTCTAAATTTGCTTTCGAAGTCAAGAATTTTGATGTTACACAATATATTAGCCGCAAAGAAGCCCAAAGAATGGATAGATTTACCCATTTTGCGATGGCGGCGGCAACGATGGCTGTCGAAGATGCTCAAATTAATTTGGAGACTATCAACAAAGATAGAGTTGGTGTAATTGTAAGTAGTGGAATTGGTGGGATGAACACTCTGCTTGAACAGTATCAAACTGTGATTGAAAGAGGAAAACCCGATAGAATTTCGCCATTCTTTATTCCAATGATGATTTCTGATATTTCACCAGGATTAATTGCCATTAAATTTGGATTTCGTGGTCCTAATTATGCCACAGTTTCTGCTTGTGCTACTTCTACTCACTCATTAGCAGCTGCATTAATGCACATTCAACGTGGCGATGCAGATATGATGTTTGTTGGTGGTTCCGAAGCAAGCATCAATGTAATGGGTGTTGGTGGATTTAATTCTATGAGAGCCTTATCTACACGCAATGATTCGCCCGAAACTGCATCTCGTCCTTTCGACAAAGATAGAGATGGATTTGTAATTGGCGAAGGCGGTGGAGTATTAGTGCTCGAAACAGAAGAACACGCATTGAATAGAGGAGCCAAAATCTATGCTGAATTTGCTGGATTTGGTTTGACTGACGATGCATTTCACATCACACAGCCAACTTTAATAGGTCCTGTTAATTCGATGAGGGCTGCAATAGCAGATGCAGATTTGACACCTGAAGATATTGATTACATCAACGCACACGGAACATCTACTCCATTTAATGATAAGAATGAAACCGCTGCAATCAAAGAAGTATTCGGTGATAGAGCTTATAATATGAGCATTAGTTCAACTAAGTCGATGACTGGGCATTTATTAGGTGCTGCTGGTGCCGTTGAAGCAATTACTGCTGTACTATCCATCAAAAATGGAATTATACCACCGACAATTAACTATTTTACACCCGACCCTGAATGCGATTTGAACTATACTCCAAATGTTGCTGCTAAAAAAGAAGTAAACGTAGCTTTAAGCAATACTTTTGGATTTGGTGGGCATAATGCTACTGTTATCTTTAAGAAATATTAGGAATGAACAAAGATTCTTATACTAATAATTCTAATAATATTGATAGAATTACAGCAATTAATGATTTAATATTAGAGGAAGAATATATTTCTTCCTCTAATTTAATTTATAAAGCTATCGAAAGTTTAACCTTATTCCCAGACAACTTTCAAAAAGAATTGGAATTACTTTTCAAGATTAAAGTAACAAACATAAATCTTTACAAGCAAGCTTTTCTTCATCGTTCAATTATCCCTTACCTCAAAAAGAATAAAACATATCCAGTCAAAGAATCACTTATATGTAACGAAAGATTGGAGTTTATTGGCGATTCTGTTATCAATTTTGTAATTTCTGAATATTTGTACAAAAAACATTTTGATAGTAGCGAAGGATTCTTAAGCAATACTCGTTCCAAATTCATTAATAGGCAAATATTAGGTGAAGTTGCCCTTGAATTGAAGATTAATAGGTTTCTACAAATATCTTCGAATATGAAACGAATCATTAACGATGGTAATATTACAATCATCTCTAATACTCTCGAAGCAATTATCGGCTCAATTTTTTTAGATTCTAACTTCCAAACAGCTCATAAAGTGGTTTATGAAACAATACTGCCAATTTTAATTGAACTTCACCCACAAGAACACTTAAATTATAAAAGTATGCTTATGGAGCACTTGCAGGCACTTGGTTATAACTTCCCTACTTATAAAGTATTTTCAACTATTGGTCCTGTTCATAATATCTTGTTTTTTATTGGAGTTTATATCGAAAATAAACTTTTTGCAACTGCCTATTCTTCTACTAAGAAAGAAGCTGAACAATTAGCTGCCAAAAAAGCTATTGAATTGCTCAAAATTTGACGTCCCAGTCAAATGTCGAAACCTACTCCCATAATTTTATTTTCACAAATTCAATATCCTTTTAAAGAAATCATATTAATCATAATAATCATAGTTTAATATTATAATCTCAACTAATCATAGTACTATCTGCCACCTGATATTGCGATGCGGATATCTAATCCAAATTGGGTTGTGTAATATCCTGGTTGAGCAGCACCAGCTGTGAATGTTCCTTCGTAGCGAACAAATAATGATGCAGTAACAATATTACTAAGTGAATAACGAGCGCGTGGCTCTAAAATGATTTGTGTATTACCATTCAAAGTCCAACCATTATTAGTATTACCACCTTCGTAACTTGTTGGATCTAATATATCATAAGTAGTATTTTGATTATCTTTGTATGTGCCAAGGAAACTCAATTCAAAATCATTTTTCAATTTCAATCCTAAAAAGGGGAAATCAAATCCACGCATTGTGTAGCTAACTTGTGTTGTAAAATCGTTAGAAGTTTGAGAGGAAATTACAGAGCGTGCAGCAGTATTTATCATAAATGATTTCTGAGTAGAATATCTTACAGTAGTTGTAAGTGCTCCTTTGAATTTCTTTTCATCAAAAGATGCAGTAAGCCCAATCAAAGGTTGGAAGCCATATTGAACCATTTGGTTTTGAATAAAACTACCCAAATCTGTTGTTTGAATTGTTTCTTGATATGTGGATTGATAATTATGATCCATTGATAAGCGTTTTAGATAATCTTTCCAAATTCCCCATTTCTCTATACCTTCCCAGCGGAAAGACCAATTTATACTCGGTAAAAATTTTCCAGCTTCGCCACCAATATAACTCAATGCACGTAATTCTTCGAAAAATGATTTTGATAAAGCATCTTGTATTAAAGAATTTTTAGTCATTGTATCAACGGGCAAATTATCAATATTTGCCTTCTTTGCATTAAAATCATTCACAACATCTTCAATAGTATTTCCAAAAAGATTCAAGCCAAATATAGATGGGAATGTAAGGAATGAGCGATTCAAATTACGAACTGCAATTATATTTGTTGGAGTTTGTTGTCCAATACTATCAGTTAAGATAGTTTGATTTCGATTATAACCCAAATCTGTTTTCCAGATTAAATCGAGAGTAGCACCTTCCCATAATTTACGTGAAGTTTTTATCTCGAAAGTTGTTTGTTGACGGAAATTATCTTGCAAAACAGCATTTGGCGGACGAAGTCCTTCGGAAGTTTCAAATCCAAAATAAGGGAATTTATCCGAACTTGTCATACTAAACGAGCCATGTGGATTATCAATTAAACCTAATTGATATGCAAATGCAGGTCCATAAGCTAATCTATCATCTCGGAAAGTTACTCCTCGCTCCCAGAAGTTTGCAAATCCATTTCCACCATAAACACCGGGATCCAAACTTGAATTGGTTTGATTTAAACTAAAATCAATTTTGTCCCAATTTAAGAAAATAGATTGGACAACTTTAGCAATTGATTTTACAAAGCCACTAAGTGTATCGGCAACAATTCGAGTGCCTTTTGGCTCAAGTCCTGCAAACCATTTATCGCCCAATGCCTTTAATTTCAGTGAATTGTTTATTCTTAAGCTGCTATTAACGCTTGCATTTTTGGCAATATCTCGAATTGTAGTATCGGGTTGCAATGGGTCGTTCCAAGTATATGTTGCTGAGTAATTAGCAGTAATATCCAAAAATCGTGTTATCCCAAAAAAGTTAGGAATAATTGGTTTGGAATTGATAGTAACTACTTGTGAATGTAGCGTATTACTTCCGATATCAATCAGTTTATCTTTAGGCATAAAGATTTGACGAGCTAATTCGCTGCCAGTTCTTTGGTAACCAAATTCGTTCAATTCCATTGGAACTAAAGTAGATGTAGTATTAAAAGTATAATCCACTAAAGGATTTAGGAATCCTCCTTCGGTAAATTTCCAGGAAAATTGAGCTTGACGAACAGCATTAAATTCACGTAAAACAGGACTTGGATAATCCAAGTATCTGGACTGCTCTGTTTGTCGCCTACGTGTCATATCAAAAGAAGTATTGAAAGAAGCAGGTAAAGGATTTACCTTGAATGCAGAATATATTCCGATAATTGGGGTCTTTTCTGGTATCCATTTTAATGGAGAGAAGGATAAAATATCAGATATTTTTATACCATATTGAGCATTAAATTTCCAAACCCAGTTGAATCTTTGTTCATATATTACAGATCGCTCGTAGTCTTGTGCATACGAATAGCCCAAAGTTAATGCATTCAAAGTATTATCCATAAGCCAGTGTTTAACAGGTATACCTAATTTAACTTGGGTCAATGCCCAATTATCAGAAATACGTAAAGTTTGGGACTTTGTAATTACATTGCGTTCGGCTGATTGAGCTAATGAATTTGCTTCATCAACAGACAAGCCATTTTTGATTGCATCTTCATAAGTTTGATTTCTTGCCTGAATCGAAGCTTCATCTAAATTTATGTCATTATTCGCAACATATTCAGGTGTTTCGGCTTGCTCGGAGTGAGTGTAGCTTATTGGTAGTCTCATTTGCGAAAAGCTTTTTGGAGCTAATTTTTCCAAATTCCCAAGTACGTTTACTGACCAAGATACAGAATTATTACGATTACCAAATCGTTCTTCTATTTTATGGAAATTTGGTAGTGAATTCTGAACACTTACATTCACTTGCCCTAAATCTGCAATTTTCAAATCTAAATTCCCAACTGCCGCCCAATCTGATCTCTGCTCGGGATTAATCAATCGTAATTCATCTACCCACATAGTTGTAGATAATGTATTAGGAAAACGTTCAGGGGGATTTTCTACACCAAAACCAAAGAATTGAACACGAGTGAGTATTGGATTTCCTTTAATTTGGAAAGTAGCCAAAGGGTCGTTGCTAACTGGATAAGTTTGCACTGTATAAATTTTAGATGTATCCCGAATTTGCTTGATACTTGTTAATTCCTGCAAATTGATTTCAACATCTTGCCAGCCACGAGTAAGTGGACGTTTGTATTCATAATAATTTAGCGAGTCTATTCCAAAACGCATATAAGCAAAAGCCTTTGGAACTGCACCTTTTGCTTGATTATCAGGCATTAATTCATCGCCGTGAACAAAGAATTTAAGAACTTTATAATTAAAGATATCCAATAGCTGGTTATTTCCCATTCGGAAAATACGAGTAGCCATTCTTTCTTCACCAAATTTCAAATCTTTTACTGATATTTTTAGTGATTGTTCATTCATTCGTACATCAGCATAAGCATCATTATTATTAAGCAATCTTGGAGCAGTTACTCCCGGAGGCATTGAGTAAAAGTCTGGCTCTTTGGCATTATCCCAGAGATTTACGAAAGAAACTTGCAATGCACTATCGTTGTTTGGAATACTTTGGAAATCGTTAATTCTTTGCCATTGTGAACCTAATAATTGCCACTTTTCAATCAATAATTTTACTCGTCCGCCTTGGAATCGAGCACGGATATATTGAATATTTGAAAATGATGGAGTTCCAACTACTTGATGAGGTCGTCTGATTGGTATTCTAAACAAGTACCAACCTTTGTCGGGATTACCACCAACTATTTGTGGATTGTTGTTTGCATCAGGTGTAAGATTAATTTCATAAGAAAAATAGCTATTGCTTAATGATATATTTTGTCCATTATTATCATTTAAAATTTCTTTGTCAGGAAATTGTCCCAAATCGGCAAATTTTGAATTCCCTTCGAAATTATTATATTTCATAAAATCTTCACCAGGACGAATGTCTCCTGTTGTGCCAAAATTGAAAAAGTAATTGTCCCGAGCTGGATCTTTTTCTTCATTTAAAGGAAATGGATATGCTGTTTTCTCAGCTTCATCATTTAATTGATCAATACCAATATCTTCGCCTTTGTCTATAATGCCATTAGGGAATTTGCTGTTTTCTGTAAATCCATCTTCGGTATTTAATCTATCATTAGGAATAATATCTTCACTAATTTGACCTAAATCAATAAACATTTTACCAGCACCATTTTCATTATCTTGAATATACATCATTATTTCAATATATTCTATATTCTCTGCATCAAAATTTGTTGCATAAGATGATAACAATTTTTGGAAACCACCCCAAATTTTCCTTCTATTTTCAGGTTTTGAACTAAATGTATTATTTGGGTCGTAATATCCAACATTATTGCTATCCAAAAAGTCGGGATTCATATTATAAATACCACGAATATCGGGTGAAAAATCCACTACCAACGGACTAAATAATCTTTGCCCACGCGTATTATTCTTATTGTTTGGATAAGCATCCTGTGTGGCAATATATGGTAAAAATTGCTGATACCAATAAGTGTGAGCACGATATAACGACCTCCCAAATCCCGATGAATCGATTGAATTATCTACAGGAGGAGAAGAAAATGACCATTGGGCAGGGCTTGTTCCAAGTGATATTGTGCGTTGGGCACTTTCAAAATCATCAACATAAACTACAGGCGAATTATCATCGGATGCAATTTCTGATGTACGCTTGTTTGGATTGGGTAATATCATTGCCCATTCGCCTTGCATATTGAGTGTTGATGGGACTTTTGTATCATAAAATGGTAGCAAATCTACAAGTTTTGTAAGCCAAGGTGCATCTAAATTGAACCTTGCATCAAATCCAAACATAGAGTTTGCAACAGGTTCATCGCCCAATCTTACTCGGTCAATAGTTGCAGATTGGTCGTAATGCATAAAAGTACCGCCCAAACTTGCTTTGCTATATCGAGTTTTGAATAATTCATAGTCAGCACGGACGCCTGCTAATGTTTTTGTTGCCAAATTGATAATATCTTGTTGTTCGTATTCAATTTTCAAATTTGCATTTGGAACAGTTGCTCTGGCATTTTTCATAGTTAAAATACCAGAATAATAATCTATCACATAATCTTGGTATTCACGAAGTGGCGCACCATCCAAAGTAACCTTCACGCTTCCTGGCGATAAATTAAATGAACCCAATGAAATACGATTTGTAGCCCGTCCCGAAACTTCGCCCGAAATGACAAATCTATCGCGTGCTGTGTTGCGAGCAGCAATATTATAAGTTGTATCATAAACTTGGTCAAAAGTATATTGCTCAGCAATTTCTGGATTGCCTGCTTTTGCAAAATATTCGCGAATACCATTGCCAAAAGGTTCTGCATTTGGAAATGTAATTTCGCCCGTAGTTGCATTAAAGAAAGGAGGTCGCAAATCCATTAATCCATCGGGGGGAGTTGTTCCTGTAGCATTATTTGCACGGTCAACACCGAAAATTGTTACCAACTTATCATTAGCACCCGCCAACACATCTACTGAATCATTATTTTCGCGGATATACCAGAGGTTTACACGCGTATCTTGTACATTTACATTCGAAGCATTAATCTGATAGACATTTCGCATTTGTCTTGCCCAAAGAATACTATAAGATGGCAATAAATTTGGGCGACTAATTAATTTTAGTATTAGCGTATCTTTTGTGGCAACATTATTAGAAAAAGTACCATAATAAATATCATCCTTTTCTCCTAAAGTCTCACCTTCGGTTACATAAGCAACAGCGTAATATCTGTCATCACGAAAATTTTTAAGGTGCAAAGTACCCAAATTAGTATCAAAAATATAATTCATCGAGTCTAATAAAATGAAATTTCCTCGTTCCACCACACCTTCGACTATCGGTCGTTGCTTTTCTTGGGGTGTGTAAAATTCTCCGTCCATCAACTTTTTACCAGGCAAATCGGCAATAGCAACTGAATTTCCAGAGCGAGTAACTCCATCTCGAATATCATTTGTAGATTCATAAACTTGAATTCTTTTTACTCGATAGAATTGTGCTTGTTTTGTATTAGGTATTACAGGAGTAGAATTTTTAAAATAATCATTATAGATAGATTTATAATTTGTATCTAAAAAAAAGTGATTCTTTGCATAATCATAAGCACGAATCGAAAATGACTGCTTGCTACTTCCACCACGAACATCTACAAATTTTCTTTGTCCTCTTCTTTGGGAGAATACGGATTTTAAATATAATGGTCCAAATTGAAAATCAGCTCGTAAACCAAAAAGCGATTGTCCGCCACCAATAAGAGTGGATTGAATTGGGAAATCAATATTTCCTAATTCTACTTTCTTAACAATATCATCATCTTCACCATCAAATCCAATTTTGAATTTATTATTAAAATCATAAGTATTACGAGTATTCCAGTCAGTTCCAAATGCTAATTTATCACCAATTTTTGCACTAACATTCACTCGCACATCTTGATTAAATATCGGAGAAGATTGAGTTTGTCCAAATGCAGATGCAGTACCTAAATTCTGAGAATCAAATCGCCAACCTATTCTTAAATTCACTTCACCATTAACATTGATGCTGATTGATGGCTTACCGAAAATGCTTGTAACAGCATTCATCGGAATTGGAATGCTAATACCTGTTGCAGCTGCTAATGTTCCACTTAAATCGCGGCTTGATAGTGCTTTTTTAATATCATAACGAGTAAGAACCGAATCCCATAATTGTGCTTGAATTGCTTGTTTACGAACTTCTAAATATTCGTCCATAGTTAGTGAATACGAAAAGTTCACTTGCGATGAATCAAATTCTTCAGTAAAAGTGAACTTACTTATTGTTGAATCCATCTTGATTAATTCGCGGTAATCGCGAGGGCGATACCAATTACTGCCAAATTGTGGGTCTGCTAAATCATTTCGTTTAAGTGTTTGTTCTTTATAATACTTCAGCAGATTATTTAATGAGTCAGAATTAGAATTAAAGTCAAAATTATTCAAATTCATATCAATCGGTGACTGAAGCAGCCATAAATTGATATAAAATAATAAGTAAGGATTAAAAGCAGTTGTGTATTTTAATGTAGCGGTTGAATTTTGTGAATTTTGAGCAACTTCGGCTTGAACATAAGTAAAGTTTGAAATAATAAACAAAAAAGCACTTAATAAAAAGACTAATAATGAACTATGCAAAGCTCTTGAGGAAAATGTATTTTTTAATCGGAATATCACAATATTTAGTATGTTCATTAAGTAGAGTTATTGCAAATTGCCTCTTTTGTTAAGTTTTTTTTAAATAATAATAATTTTAAAACACAAAATTAATAATTCCAAAGATTTAAAGCCGAAAATGTACCCTAAATTATTGTATAAATGAGTAAAATTCTGCTAATTCTCTGACAATTTCTAATTTTGTGTAAAAAATTACTTACATATATCTGTAATAAGCTACACAGCCCATTTACAAATATACAAGTCCGAACTTCTAATCATCATATTATGCTTTGGAGTTGCTAAAATCGTAAATCCTTGTTTTCCCGTGGCTTGCGAGATATACGAACCACGGAAAATATAAGTATCGCTATTACTTTCGGATAATTGCAATTCGGTTTCCTGTGCATTAATAATTTCATTAGTATGAGGGTCGAGTAATCCATAATAAATACTTACTTTAACATCATCAGGAGATAAACTACCTAATTTCAATTTTGCACTAACTTCAATCGGCTTCTCTAACCAAACATCACTTTGGTTATCAACTGATACATCAAAAATGCTAATATTATCCCAATTTGAATAAACTTTCTCTTTCCAAAGTGCATATTCTTGAATACATTTTGCATTATCGCACACAGCACGTTTGTGATTATTTAATGCATTCAAATAATACTTTTCGGCATATTCTTTTACCATTCTGTGAGTCGAGAACATTGGTGTGATAGTTTTAATGGAACTTTTCATCATTTCTACCCATTTTGCAGGCACTCGCACATCTCCTCTATCATAATAAATTCGTGTAATTTGATTTTCCAATAAATCATAAAGCAATTCGGATTCCAATTGATTTATTTCGGGATTGTTTTCTCGTTCTTCGCCCGAACCAATAGCAAAGCCATTTTGACCATTGTATGCTTCGTCCCACCAACCATCTAAAATGCTACAATTCAAAGTGCCATTAATTGCGGCTTTCATTCCACTTGTTCCGCTTGCTTCTAATGGACGAATTGGATTATTTAACCACACATCACAGCCCTTTACCATCAACCGAGCAACAACCATATCATAATCTTCCAAAAATACTACGTGCTTTTCTAATTCATAATCCTTTACTTTTTGGATTATAGATTGAATCATTTGCTTGCCTTCGGTGTCGTGTGGGTGTGCTTTGCCAGCAAGAATAATCTGAACAGGTTTATCCTTATTAGTTAATAAATTCTTTAATCGTTTCATATCACTGAAAAGCAAAAATGGTCTTTTATAAGTTGCAAACCTACGAGCAAAACCTATTGTTAGAGCATCTGGATCTAAATACTCGTTAATTTTTTGCAATTGTTCAGGTCGTAAATAATCTTTTTGTTTACTTTTTATATAGTCCCGAGCAAATAGTACCAATCGGATTCTTCTTCGTTGCTTTTCTCTCCATAATTCATCGTTTGGAATATCATCTACAGCATTCCAAATTTCTTCATTATCAATTTCGGTACTCCAATTCAAAGGCAAATATCTATCGAATAATTCTGCAAACTCACGAGCAAGCCAAGTGTGGGTATGCACTCCATTTGTTAATCCATCTATCGGCACATTTTCTTCGGGCAAACATCCCCAAATATTTTGCCACATTTTGCGTGAAACTATTCCGTGCAACTGGCTAACCCCATTGTGATAACCCGTCAACTTTAAGCCAAGGATAGTCATCGAGAAAGATTCATTATAATTTATGTAATGATTGGATTGTCCAAATGTTATAAATTCTTCGAAAGAGAAGCCAAGAGTAGCTGAATACGACTTCATATACCTTTCCATTCTATTAATCGAGAACGCTTCGTTTCCGGCAGGAACAGGAGTGTGGGTTGTAAAAATGGAGCTCATCCGAGTAATATTCATTGCAGTCTTGAAATCGAAATTATACTTTTTCATATAGAATTTAGTTTGCTCGAGCAATGCGAATGCAGCATGACCTTCATTTATATGAATTACAGCTGGTTCAATGCCAATTGCGTGCAATGCTTTGATGCCACCAATTCCCATTAATATTTCTTGTTGAATACGAGTATCACGGTCTCCGCCATACAATTGATCTGTAATATTCTTATATTCTGGATTGATGTTTTCATCAATATTTGAATCAAGCAAATACAGGAAATTTCTACCAACAAAAATTTTCCAAATTTGAACATAAGCTTTGCCATCTGGCAAATCCACATCAATTATGATTGGTTTGCCATTATTATCTCGCATTAGAAACATTGGCATCGAATAAAAATCATTTATTGGATATAATTCGTTTTGCCATCCATTCGATGATAATCTTTGACGGAAATAGCCTTGTTGATATAATAAACCTACTCCAACCATCGGCAAGCCTAAATCACTTGCTGATTTCTGGTGATCGCCTGATAATATTCCCAAGCCACCAGAATAAACTGGAAAGCTTTCGTTAATTCCATATTCAGGACTAAAATATGCAATAATGCCATTATTGTCCATTTCTTGTTCTTGAAACCAAGTTTTTCGAGTTGTGTATTCCACAAAGTGAGTGTAAACAATATTTAAGAAATTAATAAAATCATTTTGCTCTGCTAAATCATTTAGTTGTTTTTGCGATAATTTGTTAATTAATGCAATAGGATTATGATGAACATCTTGCCAAATTTGACGATGCATTCTTTTAAAGAGTTCTTTGGCTTCGCTGTCCCAGCACCACCAATAATTATAAGCGATTTCTCTGATTTTTTCAATCTTTTCGGGCAATTTTGCCTTGATGATAAAGCTATGTAAAGGTTTCATTTCATTTTACATTTTAAATAAAAAACTAATTTAAGAAAAAATAATTTGTTTATACATAATTTTAAGTAAAAAATTGAAAATTTGTAAATAATATGAAAATAATATAACCTCCCCGAAAAGTGAATTTTCCTTTCATCAGCACGAAAGCAATCAATAGCCTATTTTTCCTCAACCACTGCCCCTCTCCATTCTGCAGAGGAGAGTATTTATTTTATTCCTTACATTGTAGGGGCAGAG
>DYPF01000215.1 GCA_020720105.1 Chloroherpeton thalassium | reverse complement strand
TTTGTTATATTGATTGATCAGTTTCTGAACATCGCCTTCTTTAAACAATTTATAGCTTATTTTAGAAGGATTCCCCTTCCAGATTAAAGCTCCTGTGCTATGATGCAAAAATACAGCTCTATTTTGAATATTCATATCTTTGGATTGTTTGTTACAGCTATATAAAAAAATAAAACATATTAGAAAAAAATGAATAGGTCTTTTCATAAAGTTAAATAGCTATAGTATTTATCTAATAACTTAAATCTGCAGGTATTTTCTTGATTCTTTGTTTTTGTATGTTTTTGACCTCAAAGGTTTCATCTGTTTAGCAACTAATCGGTTAAATCATGATGATGTTTGGCAAAATATTTTAACGAAATCTCTGCATTTGCTTTTTAACTCAATATTTAATAATGAATATCGATTAACGAATGTTGATTTTAGAAGTATCTTTACTTCATTTACCTAAGGTGAAGACTGCGCCGTTCAAAAATCGTTAATCAATAACTTGTCAGCCCACCGGCTGATTCGTAATTCATTAATCCTATATGGTTGTGGCTTGTCCACGTAAGGAATTATTTACCAACAAATTTCAGAAATATATCCAATAATAATTCATAAAATGTACTTCCTTAAATCCGCAGGTCTATTTATATTTACAGAAATTAAACGCTTTAGACCTCAAAGGTTTCGCTTAAATAGATGAACCCATTTTATCTAAAACCTCCGTTCTGAATGAAAAACCTTTGAGGTCTTTCGGATTAAAGTATAAATCATTGGATTTAACACTGCTTATCCAAATAATTACAAAACATAATTAGCATAAATATCAGCAATCCCTTTTTCCAGATTGATTTTATGCTTCCAGTTTAATTGACGCAATTTTGACACATCAAGAAGTTTTTGCATGGTTCCATCTGCTTTCGACTTATCCCAGTATATCTGCCCATTAAACCCAACTATTTCTTTTACCAATAACGCTAATTCTTTTATTTGAATATCCTCGCCACATCCAATATTTATTTGGGTATTCCTGATTTCAGTGTTAGTAGTAACCAAATCTTTAAAATTCACATTTTGCATAATGTGCACACAAGCATCGGCCATATCGTCTGCATGAAGGAATTCCCGCTTTGGTTCACCTGTGCCCCATAAAGCAATTTCAACCTCAGGATCATTTCCAATTTCCTGAACCCTAATCCCAAATTGTGATAAACAATCAATAATCTCAGTTTTGGTATTGTTTCCGGAAACTTTACCAATTGGCCTTTTATTTAAGTCGCTTCTAAGTGCCTCCCAATTATTGTCTTCAATACATTTTCCAAGGTGCATTTTTCGAATCAGAGCAGGGAGCACATGTGATTTTTCCAAATCATAATTGTCATTAAATCCATACAAGTTTGTTGGCATTACCGAAATAAAATTTGTACCATATTGGATATTATAGGATTCACACATTTTTATTCCGGCAATTTTTGCTATTGCATAGGGTTCATTGGTGTATTCTAGTTCCGAAGTAAGTAAATATTCTTCTTTCAATGGTTGTGGAGCATTTTTAGGATAGATACAGGAGCTTCCTAAAAATAATAATTTTTTCACTTTGCTCAGATATGCCTGATGGATTATATTGTTCTGTATTTGAAGGTTTTGATAAATGAACTCTGCTCTATAGGTATTATTGGCTTCAATGCCTCCAACTTTCGCTGCTGCCAGGATGACATAATCAGGTTTTTCTGCTTCGAAATAATTTTGAACTGCACGCATATCCGTCAGATCCATTTCAGATATGCTTTTCCCTATAATATTATGATAGCTTTTGCTATTCAGGTTACGTGTAATTGCACTTCCAACCATTCCACTGTGGCCGGCAATATAAATTTTGGAGTTCTTTTCCATTACTCAAAATAATTCAGTGTATTATATCCATTATCTTTTAAGAATTGTTCCTTTTTCATTAAGTGGATATCCGATTGTATCATATCTTTGATCAACAGATCAAGATCGTATTCAGGTTCCCAGCCCAATTGTTTCCGGGCTTTGCTTGAATCTCCAATTAACAAATCTACTTCGGTGGGCCTGAAATAAAGTGGATCTACCTGAACAACTGTTTTTCCTTCAAGAAATTTATAATCCGGATTATCAGTCTTTTCAATTATTCCTTTTTCATTATTCCCTTCTCCCTCAAACACAATGCTTATTTCCAGCTCTGCGAAAGCTTTTCTGACAAATTCACGAATTTCGGTGGTAATTCCAGTAGCAATGACATAATCATCAGGTTTCTCCTGTTGCAGGATTAAATACATTGCTTTGATGTAATCTTTGGCATGCCCCCAATCTCTTTTCGAAGAAAGATTTCCTAAAAAAAGCTTATCCTGTAAACCCAAAGCAATCCGTGCAACTGCACGCGTAATTTTTCTGGTTACAAAGGTTTCTCCTCTGATTGGACTCTCGTGATTAAATAAAATTCCATTGCTTGCATGCATATGGTATGCTTCCCTGTAATTAACTGTTATCCAGTAGGCATACATTTTGGCAACAGCATAAGGCGAACGTGGGTAAAACGGAGTTTTTTCTGTTTGTGGAACCTCCTGTACCAAACCATATAACTCAGAGGTAGAAGCCTGATAAATCTTAGACTTATTGATTAAACCAAGCAACCTAACAGCTTCTAAGATTCTTAAAGTTCCAATTCCATCGGCATTGGCAGTATATTCCGGAGTATCAAAACTTACTTTGACATGCGACATAGCTGCAAGATTATATATTTCATTGGGACTAACCTCTTGTATAATTCTTGTCAGGTTCATTGAATCGGTTAAATAGCCATAATGCAAAATTAAATTTCTTTTTTCGCTATGTGGATCCTGGTACAGATGGTCTATTCTGTCAGTATTAAATAAAGAGCTTCTCCTTTTCAATCCATGAACAATATAATTTTTGTTTAATAAAAACTCTGCAAGATAAGCTCCATCTTGACCTGTAATCCCTGTAATAAGTGCAACTTTGTTCATGAATTATATAATTATGTTGTTATTAAAGCAATATTTATACATTTTTATTTCCATAAATCCTCTAGCCTAAATTATACAACTGTTTTTAGCAACTTTGACCTCAAAGGTTTCAATTAAAAGCTAAAGTGAAAAAGTCAGAAAGTTGCATTCTTTTTGAAAAACCTTTGAGGATTTTCGCATTTAAATTGTTAAATCAAAGTATTATAATCATTATAAGATTATTCATCCTTAAAATTCTTTATAATACAAAAATAGAAATTAACAAATTATTTGAAAGCCTAAATTTATAAATTCCTATTTACAAAACTGAATTAATTATTTAAACGAATCGAATTTTATGATGAAATTATATTTTTATTGTTTCATCATAAATAAAACCAGGAAATTCAAATTTTTAATATATTGAAAACAAAGTCTGATAAAAAGTACAGGAAAGCGAACGCTGTTTGAGGCTTGCGACATCAGAAAAAGCATAGTTAACTTATCGTAAATTCGATTTATTGAGTATTATCGGAGTAAGCATTTATAAGATAAGTAGAGTGAAAACATTTTTCTTTGACAACCAGATTTTTATCAAGGAGAAATAAATAAAATTTGACTTAATAGACATAAATCAGGCTGACATACATGTCAAAATCAATTATCATCGGACTTTGATGCTTTTTAAAGCATACAATTTTTAAATCGCTTTTAAAAAACAAGCTGTTGAAATGAGAATAACCTGCCAAATGCATTGAAAATTCAGGTTATTTCCCATTTCAACAGCTAATCATTATCATCATAAATTAAAAATATTTACTATAAAAAGCATTAGAAATGTCTATTACGCCTAAAATTTGGCGTATTCAAGTGGACACAAAGAAAGCAAAAGAATTGAATGAAAAGGGCTATTATTCATACTGATTTTCAATGAAGAAATTGCACAAAATATCAATATTTAAAGCTTTAATTAATTGCTTTTATTAGCACTCTGTTTGAATGTGTTGAAAGAATATATTTAGTCCTTAGAACTTGGTATATTTTAAATAACATACTGAGAGATGTAATCAATAATATAGGAATAATGATTAAAACCAATAAACATATTAATAGAATACTTATCAAAATTGATTCCTTCATTTTTAGAGATATCATTTCAATCTGTTGTTTCATGGTATTTTTTATTAGCTTTAGACAAATATACTATTTTTACTTCTTAAAAAAAACTAGTATTTCAGTTTTTATTTATAGATAAACTAATTTTGTGCCAAATAATTTTGTTT
Source organism: Chloroherpeton thalassium (assembly GCA_020720105.1). GTDB lineage: Bacteria > Bacteroidota > Ignavibacteria > Kapaibacteriales > UBA2268 > GWF2-33-9. Next base: position 61 of record DYPF01000215.1, on the reverse strand, counting down.
ATATCGATGAGTCCACTCTAAAAAGTCAAAATACTGATTATTAGAGAAATACAAAACACGT
>DYPF01000214.1 GCA_020720105.1 Chloroherpeton thalassium | reverse complement strand
TTACCCCAAGCATAATAAAAAATCCCTTTTCCCATATTTCAGGAAAAAGGGATTTTCACAAATTAATAAACTTTACAACTTGAAAAACTTTACAACTTGAAAAACTTAATTAACTTTTTATTTTACCAATACCATACGCTTAACATTCGTAAATTCTCCTGCCGTCATTTTATAGAAATATACTCCGCTCGAAAGTGAAGATGCATCGAATGAAACTATATATTTTCCCGGGCTTTTGATTTCATTTACAAGTGTTTTTACTTCTCTACCGAGCAAATCATAGACAACTAACTTTACAAACTTTAAACTTGGAACCTGGAACTGTATGTTCGTAACAGGATTAAAAGGATTCGGATAGTTTTGACCGAGTTCATATTTTTCGGGAGTGATATTATTATTATTTACTGATTTTTTCGATTCAGTATTTTTTATGCCTGATATTATCATTAAATCGTTAAATCTTCTTTCTTCCTTTTGTTTTTCCGGCATACTTCTCAATGAAACGATATTCATTGATGCAGTTTTATTCATATCTTTTCTTGTATCCAGTTCTGCTTTTTGTGTCATAATTTTTTCGTTCTTTTCATTACCGGCTCTGCTTAGTTCACTTTTTAAGGTTTCTTCCTTTGAAGTATATTCATCATTGATTTTTTTATACGTTTTCATCAAACGGCTTCTTAAAGGATCGGATTCATATTTTTTCCCGATTCTTTTTGCAATATTTTCTACATATTTCATCATTTCTTCTTCGCTTTTAAATTCCTTTATACTGCCGCCTTGTCCGTTTAGTGCTTCAAGCTCTGTATAATCCCAGCTTGCAAGCAATCTTACTTCGGGCTGAGGGTGATATAGGGAGAGGAACTGAAAATCATCTACTGCAAGTTGCGTGTTCATCATATTTGCCTCACACATTACGATAATATAAAAAGCATCACTTTCAAACTGGTAATCATAAAGTCCGGATAGTATTCGCTCGTTTAAATAGGTCTTTAAGTTTCCATATAAAATATCTCTTTCTCCGGCTGATTGTGAAGTATCCAGCTCTTCATAATATGCAAATAAATCATAAAGTGAGGTGCTAAGATATTGGCTTGACTGATATTCATTTATTAACTGTTTCAATAAATTGATTGCTGTTGGATAATTGCTTGCCGAAGCCTGCTGAACTGATTGCCCATATAGTAATTCGTCCTGAACAATATTCTGCTGCTGCCCTATATTGCTTACCGGTATATATTGATATACTCCGGCACCCCAATCGAGCATTACAGAGTCAAGCTGAGAAATTCCAATATTGCAAGTATAGTTTCCGCCCTGCCAAATTACGTTTACCGGCGTTCCCTGACTATTTAATAAATTACAAATGGGGATGTTTGTATTATACCAGCAGTTTTCTCTTACGTAGTAATCGGTGCCTTGAATTGATAACGAACCATATAAATGAGTACTTGCCGCATCTGTTTTATAGAAATTGTTATGTCCGAAATCTATATTTGCGTAACTGGTAGAATTGAAATTCAGTGTATGAGAAACAGTTGAAGAAATATTATTTTCTCCGCCAATCCAGAGTAATTGATTGCTTCCATAACCCGATGGGGACATATTAACTACTGCAGATGAAAGAAGTGTCAATCCTGCATCTTTCGAATATATTCTGTTTCTGAATAGTTCAGGGTTTCCCTGATGAATCACGGCACCTTTGCCGTACGTTTTTCCCTGATTATCGAAATTGTTATTTGATATTGTTCCCGTAATATATCTTCCGATAAAAGGTGAACTGCTTGAATTGTAACAAACATTATTATCAACTAATACAGGCAGAAATGAAGATACATAGTTGGCAATTATAATGGAATTAGAGCCGTTATTAATATCATTATTGATAACTCTAATGCTTGTTACGTCTTCTGAGTTTCCGCCACCATTGATTGAAAATGTTAGAGCATTTCTTAAATAAACTGCAGGTGTATTTGATAAATCCGAAGGCATATTAATTGTGTTATCGTCAATTAAAAGATTAATTGCGTTATTCGTCTTTATCGCTGTTTTACCTGAACCCGTCAGATTGAAAATATTCTGCTTTATTTTTTTTAATACCAATGCCGAGCTTTGATTTTCACACTTAATATCTATCGGATATTCTGCTCCGGAGAAAGTGCAGTTTTGTATATCGTCAGTTCCGGAATTTTCGAAATACAATCCTTTCCAGATTGAATTTTGTGCCGCTGAAAATGTAGAACCGCTGGCAATCAGCTTTGCTCCGTTTTTAAATTCAATTTTTGCGTTATTGCCTAAAGTGATGTCTGATAAATTATCTACCTGCATATATGAGGTTGCTCCGTCAAATATCAATTGAGAATTATCTCCAAGTATTAGATTTCCATCATTCATTAACAGCCTTGCTCCATTGTCAAAATTATGCACGACATTAGATTCTAAGATGTATTTCCCGTTCTGATTGATGTTGATAGTAGTTAATCCATTGTTTGTTATTATTGCTCCTTTGTTTGTCACCTCTGCATAAGGATTAATATTTATTTCCGAGTTATTATTAAAAACTACTTCTGAACCATTGTTTAAAATCATTTTTCCTGCGAATGCTCCTGTATTATCAAGATTAACTTTTGCATAATCACCTAAATATAACTTTGCATCATTTTCTACAATAACATTGCAATATTTATTAATATTCAAAATAGCATTATTATCAAAATTGTCAGCATCTTCCAGCAGAAGTGTTGTCATTCTGCCTTGATATAAGTTGGAACTGCTTTTAACAATTAAATCATGCCCATATAATCTTCCTTGGAAACAACTTAAATAAACACCTCTATTTGGATTATTTAATTTATCAATTTTAAAAATAACATCCGGTTCAATTGTTATTGCTGTGTTAAATTCACATTCATTACTTACTTGATATGTTGGAGTATTTACCTTTTTCTTGATAGTAAGATCTAGTGGTATTATACCTGCTCTCTCGTCAACCTCTAAAACATTTCCAAAGTCGAAAATTTGATTTTGTTGAATAAAAAAATTATTTGCCGGCCAGATTATATCGCAATCTCTTCTTGAATCTAAAGGAAAAACTGATTTATCAAAGCCTGAACCTAAATAATCCTCATAGACAAAACCACCTTCCGGTCCAAATTTTTTATCTCTGAAATTTGAACCTGTGCCTGTTCCGTTCGGATCCCAACTTTTAGCTGTATAACCGTTTACGGTGTTATAGTTTATTTCAACTATATAATTTTGACTTCCGGTACTTCTAAAAAATTGATAAGTAAACCTTGGGGTTACACCATCAGGGTGAATTTCAAAATATAAATCTCCCGGGGTTCCCCAAGGCAAAGAATTGCTATAATAATCCAATTGAATTATACAGGAGTCATATTTAGATGTTGCCATATTGTATATCAATAATTTGTAATTACCAAATCCAAAAGACCCGTATGCAAATTCATTAGCTCCATCATCGTCATTCCATCCAACATATGTTGTTGTTGTTGAAGGAATCGTTTGAAATACATCTAATACTTTTGTTCCATTATCATCGTGAAAGCTTGCTCCATTTATATAATCATATCCATGACCATTGCTTAGAGTTATATATGTCCTACTTTTTGCAACTAAAGAATATCTTTCTTGATAATTAAAAACAGCTGAAACAGGATACAATTGAATTCGAATATTATTGTCTGTTAAATTTCTTACAGCTATTTCATAGTTTCCTTCTAACAAGTCTTGTGATTGAGTAATATTCGTATTCTGTAAAAAAACAATACAGAATAGTATTGTTTTAATAATATTTTTTAATTTTGATATTTTCATCGTTTTGATTTTTAATAATTTATATTTATATTTGTTTGTTAAAAAGTTAGGGCGGTAAATAATCTTATAAAATAAGATTATTACCTTTTTTAATAAAATGTTTGCTGCATTTTCCCTTTTAGAAGGGAATTGAAAGGTACCCGCCCTTTTTTTATGGTCCTCTTATTTTAATACAATATTTATTATCAATCGAAATCATTTCAGTAAAACACATTTTTTTGTACTTGTAAAATTGCTTGTTTCAATTCTGTAAAAATAAACGTCTGACGAAAGTCCTTCCGCATTAAAACTGACCTGATATGTTCCGGGCTGTTTGTATTCGTTGACAAGGGTTTTAACTTGTCTTCCAAGTATATCGTAAATAACCAATTTTACTATTCCAGCATTTATAATTTGAAATTTAATATTTGTAATTGAATTAAACGGATTCGGATAGTTTTGATATAATGAATATTCGTTTGGAATTGAGTTTTCTTCCTTATTTATCCATA
>DYPF01000213.1 GCA_020720105.1 Chloroherpeton thalassium | reverse complement strand
GATATTTAGGGATTTTGTAAATATAATTTTAGATATCATAGGGTGGGGAATGTCAAATATACGCTAAAAAGCGTATATTTATGTCTTAGAAAGGTATCTTATGGCTACAATTTTTCGCAAATATTCCCATTTAATCTAATCTCTGCTGGTATTGTATTAGTTCCATTATGACTTAAATTAAACCCAAAATCAACATTTCCATTTTGATTAATCACACTGTTGTAATCTTTGTTGTTCACCTTTACACTAGCACCTGTTTGTGAATAAATTCCATTCCACAAATCAGAGATGTGCTGTCCGTTTGCAAAATCAAAACTAACTTGCCAACCGTTTAAATTTGCCATTTTATTTGTAACAGTAACATCTATTGTTGCACCGCTATTCCAACTACTTCTAATGTTATAGTGAACACTACAAGCATTATTAGTTTGTGTTGCAGGAGTGAGATAAATATAATCTAAAATACTAGCTTTAAACTTCAAATCCCCATAACTTGCTATATCTTGAACATCTATAGCACTACTTGAGATAATACCTAAGTGATACTCGTTATTCATAAAATATTGATATCCACCATAATCATGTCGTGGATTGTCAAAAAGTTCCATTGGTGCAAATCCAAAGAGTCCATTTGCTAAAAGAGTTTCTCTCATGGTTGAGAGTTTTTGATATACGCCATTTGCTTTAGACTCCCAACCATCTTTGATAACTTCGGTACTATCAATTTGATTGTCTCCATCAGTATCACTCCATGAGGCAGTAGCAATAGCAATATAAGGCAAGAAGATTGGTTTATTGTATTTTTCTTTTAAAAATTTTGCCATATTATTAATTCTATCAGGCAATACATCTATCCCAATTTGAGCATCACTATAGGAAATAGGATTTGGAGTATCCCAATCTCCAGCGTTTTGTGGATTTCGACTAAATTGCCCAACCATTTGTTGAAAAGAGATAAAATCGAGCTTATTAATTAAATCATTGTAAACAATTTCACTCAACCCCCACTCATATTTATCACCTAAAGCACAATTTGCATAACCACATTCAGCCCTACTTTGATTGAGATTTCGACTTCCAGTATCCATCATTGCTAAAGAGAAAAGTACATTTGTAGTATTTGCCTTGATATTATCTATCGCTTCACCAATAACCGATGCAAATTCGTGCTGACTTTGTGCAGTGGCTGTAATATTTTGTTTATTAAACTCTGGCTCCATTATCAATATCTTTGCACCATTGAGTTTATTTAAAAAAGTACTAAGTCTTGCATAATCCTCTTTATATTTTGCTTTTTTTGTCGCATCAAGTCCATCCATCAATTTATCGCCAAAATACCAATAGTTAAAGACAGGAATAACCCCTCTATTCATTGCATTTTGAATCTTGGTTGTATCAAACCAATTCTCCTGCCAACCTTCAGGCAACCAAAGAACCAAAAATTTACTATTCTTGAGATATTGTTGCAAAGATGCAAATTTTTGATAGTCAAAACTTTTAATATTTTTATAGTAATTGTTATTTGAAATGCTACTATCCAACATCAAATCAACAGAATTGACCCATATCGTTTCATTTGCTGTATTTGAAGCAAACGGAAATGCCCCAGCCCCACCAATCCCAACATTAAATTGCGTAAATAAAGGATTATTTGAAGTGCTAGATGGAGTTGTTGAAATATTACTATTATTGCTTGTACTACTTGAAGTTCCTGCCATGTTTTCAACTGAACAAGAGATATTATTTAGACGAATTTCTGTTGGAATTTCATTAGTACCATGATGATTAAGTGTAAATCCAACTTCAATTTTACCACCTTGACTAACCACTCCATTATAGTCTTTATTATTCACTTTTACATTAGCACCTGTTTGTACATAAATTCCATTCCACAAATTAGATATGCTTTGTCCATTTGCAAAATTAAAATTAACTTCCCAATTATTCAAACTAGCCAAATTATTGGTAATGGTTACATCTATAGTTGCTCCTGTACTCCAATTATCTCTAATTTTATAATTCACACTACAACTACCATTGACATTTGTACTTGAATTTGTGGTAGGACTCGTAGTATTTGAAGAATTTGTCGTTGTCGTTGAGCCATTATTAGTGCTACTTGTAGAAGAATTATTACTAGTTGTCTCATTTACAGTAGATGTGTTTGGAGATGTTGTAGTATTTGATACATTTACGGATTGGCTATTATTTCCATTCGAAATTTTAGCCAACTTAGCTAAAGCACCTGTAAATCCAGCATTATAATCTGTTGCGACTTCATTTGCAGTCCAACCAATCTCACCATCTCTAACATCTTGATAATCATTGTCATTGGCACTCATTGGTCCACCAACTAATGCACCCTCTATAATGTACTTATTGGGATTGCTATCAGCTATATTTTTAGTTCCAGATGCCCCACGATGATGAACTTTAAGAGGATATTTATCGCCATATCCCACAACATAACTAAATTTATTTGGATTCGCTCCCAACATATAATCAATTTGAGACTTTGCAAAAGTTAGAAGTTGCTCTTTTTGAGTAGTGTCAGTAATCATATCTCGATAAAGAAGTGCCATATAAGCCATCGTTGAAGAGTATCTAAGATTTCCCCATTTACTACCATCTCGTACCCTAAGTCCACCAGCACTTTTAGAAACACCATTGGTTGCAGTTATCCAGCTGTTTAATTCAGCCTCAATGCGTTGTTTATAAGAATTTTCTCCTTGTTCGTACAAAAGTAAACTAACGCCCAAAACCATATTATCCCAAGCATGTCCCCATGGATACTCATTTGCCATCAACTCTTTGGCTTTAGCGAGATAAGTAGCATCATTGGTCGCTTTATAAAGCCATATTGCTCCCCATGCCAATTGGTCTTTATTATTACTATACAACTTATAAAAATCTTGTCCAGCATTTGAGTAATCATCATCCGTTGGATAAGCAATTGCAAAATTATAAAGTCTTTTTGCATTGTCAAGTAATTTTTGAGAATATATGGCATCATCTTTAAATAAAATAGCTCCTGATGCAAATGCTCCAACCATACTTCCAGCCACAGCACCACACCCACCATTACTATCACAAATAAAAGTTGGACGACTCATACTCAACTCTTCAGGAGGTCCCCAAAAACTATGGTCTGTATGTCCATTTGCTACTTGAAAATAGACTTTATCATCACTAGGAGAAGTTAAATTTGAACCCGCTTGATAAGTATTAAGAAGATAATCCAATGCGTATTTTGCTTGACTTTTACCGTAAGAGAGTTTTTGAGCATCTTCGTAAGCAACCGAGTCATTTATCATACTCCAATTTAACATACCAACGCTATAACTCATTGGTAAATTGAATTTCACATGGTCTCCAGCATCAAACCATCCACCATTCAAATCAACACCAACATCAGCTCCATCGGTAGTAGATGCAGGTTTTCTCCAACTCACACTCTCAAATGGACCGACGCCTCTTTGAGCCTCATAAAACTTTAATGATAAGCCCAAAACTTCGTGATATTTAGAGAGTATCTTTTGAGTAAAATATTTTTTAGATTCAACATTTGATTTTAGATGCGCAATAGCACTCTCTTTACTTACCAACTCTTTATCTGACATCAAAACCAAATTTTCTAAAGTCAAACTATCAAAATTATGATTTGATTGATAATTTTTAGATACATTTTGACTAATATTAATATGAGTTGAAATATTTCCATCATCATCAAGAGATTGTAAAAATCTTGCTAATTTGACCAACTTTTCATTCTCATAATCATCTCGTTCAATACCTAAAATATCTTGAGGATAAATATTTCCATCTGCTGTAAATTCGGATAAAACACCAATAGTCATGCCACCCAATTTAAAAGTAACAGGCATCTGAGTACACTTAAATGCTCCATTGATATCTGTCACATCTTTTATCTCTCCACACTCATAATTTACTCCAGCAATAGGAGCATCAATAAGATAACCTATCTTATCGTTAGAAGAAGTTTCATTTCCACATCCAATAAATATAAACAACAACATAGTAATAAAAAGTATTTTCAAACTTTTAAAAGACGCTTCCCTCATTTTAAATATCCCTCTTGATAAAATTATTCACAATTTTATCATATTCAAATAAAAAAAGATAACCTTAATAAAATATTAATTTAATTTTTTTGGTTTGTATTTAATTTAATTTTTATTAACTTTGATTATAATATTGTTTCATTTTTGAATATCCTCCTATGAAAATGGGAAATAAGCTAAGTAGTGAATCTTAGCTTATTTTGCAACATGACGGTTGTGCGTATAATTTTCAGTTTAAAAATGCAAATAAAAGACTCTACAAGCCACGAGAAAGCAATA
>DYPF01000212.1 GCA_020720105.1 Chloroherpeton thalassium | reverse complement strand
ATTAAATTAGCAACAGAATTGCAAAATTTAATTATTTTTTGAACTATCACCCAACACCTATCACCCAACACCTAATTACGCAATACGATAATAATTTCCTTTGTCGGCAACATACTTCTGTAATGTTTTGCGTAAAGCTATATTTTTGCTATTACTTAGGTGATTGTCAGATTCCAATATTTCCTGAGCTTGTTTTCGTGTTTTAGCAATTAATTCCACATCTTTTACAATGTTTAAATGTTTAAAGTTAGGCATTCCACTTTGCTGTGAACCAAGAATATCACCTGGTCCTCGCAATTCCAAATCAGTTTCGGCTATCTGAAAACCATCGGTAGTATTTTCCATTGTTTTTAAGCGAACAATAGCAGATTTATATTCTTTTGTGTCAATATTATTCTTATTTAAATGGAATTGATACTCACTTTTACTAAACAAAATGCAATATGATTGATGATGACTACGCCCAACTCGTCCTCGCAACTGATGTAATTGGGATAAACCGTAGCGTTCTGCATTTTCGATGACGATAATGGTTGCATTTGGTACATCAATGCCAACTTCAATTATTATTGTGGCGACTAAAATATCGTACTCCTTATTCAAAAATGCCTTCATTATATCTTCTTTCTCATAACCATGCATTTGTCCGTGCAATAATCCAATTTTCTGATTAGGAAATACTTCACTTTGTAAGTAATCATAATATTCCACGGCTGACTTTAATTGCAATTTTTCGGACTTATCAACTAATGGAAATACATAATAAACTTGTTTGCCTTCAGTTATCTCTTTGATAATAAATTCATTTACAGAATCACGATTTTGTTCAAATGCTATCTTGGTTTTTATCGGTTTTCGTTCTGCTGGCATTTGATTAATCACAGAAACGTCCAAATCACCATAAACCGTCATACTCAAAGTTCTTGGAATTGGGGTGGCGCTCATTACTAAAATATGAGGGTAAACCTGTTTATCAAAGTGAGAATTGATTGCAATTTTCTGCAATTCAGCTCTTTGATTAACTCCAAATTTATGCTGTTCGTCTATCACAATATATGCTAACTTATTGAATTGCATATTATTTTGGAATAAAGTATGAGTGCCACAAATAATTTGAGATTCTCCGTCAATAATTTTTTGATTAATCTCTTTTCTAAGTTTTGATTTTTGGCTGCCAACCAATAAAGTAATATTAATTCCGAACCCCTCGGTGAACTTACTTATTGTTCGATAATGCTGCTCTGCCAAGAGTTCAGTAGGAGCCATAATTGCAACTTGGTAGCCATTATCAACTGCCGCAAGCATTGTAAAAATTGCAACAAGTGTCTTGCCAGAACCAACATCTCCTTGCAGCAATCTATTCATCGGCTTGCCATTACTAAAGTCATCATAAATTTGCTTGATAACATCAATTTGGCTTTGGGTTAGCTTGAAAGGAAGCTGTTTATAGAGATTCTTTACACTTTCTGTATTCCGTTGAATAACAATACCTTTTTCATTCATCAATTGGTTCTTTCTAAGCGAATTTAAAGTTAATTGAAATAGTAAAGATTCTTCGAATTTAAATCTATTTATGGCTTGTTCCAATTTTTCTATGTTATCTGGAAAGTGAACTTGCCGAAAGGCTTCGTTTATCTGAATAAGTGAATATTCAGAAATTAAATATTCAGGCAAACTTTCTTCGATCTTCAAATCCTTAGATTCGAATATATACTGAATAATATTTCTGATTGAATTTTGGGAAAATCTCGCTTTCATCAAGCCTTCGGGCATACGATATTTAGGGATAATACCACCACTTTTATATAGCGAAACCTCCTCTTCATCGATTACTTCAATATCTGGATGGGTAAATTTTACTTGCGAGAACTTATCGCTTGTTGGAATACCTGAAATAAAAAGTATTTGCCCCTCTTTAAATTTTTTTTCAAAATATTGAACTCTATTGAAAAAAATAATCTCTGCTTGGGCATTGCTATCGTCAGTAACTGTTATTTTGAGTAATTTTTTGAATCGAGAAAGCTCAATTGTTTTAATGTTCACAACTTTCGCAACAATTTGAATTTCAGAATATAGCTTTAGACTCTGAATATCAATTTTCTGAAAATTAAGTGAGTATTCGGAACGTAAAATCTCAATAACTTCAGAAATCAATTTTGTATTACTTCGATAAATATAAGAAACTGGGAAAAAACTAATCATATCAATTAGATTATTAATGCCTAATTGCGATAAGGCAATTGCTTTAATCGGTCCAACTCCTTTGATAAATTGTAATTCAGATATGACTTCTTTTTTTTCCATTAAAATTTTATTATCGTTCCTAAGTTGATACTTAATCCACTTTCGGGTAATCCGTAATTGATTTCGTAATATTGATTTGATATATTTTTCAAAATAACAAAAATAAGTGAATTATCAAATTGTTTTTGCAAAATAATATTTAATAAAATTGGTAGATTTGCTGTTTCAATCATATTTTTGGTACTATTATAATACGAAATGCCATTTATGTATTCCAATTCTATTTGGAAGTTCATAAAATTAAAAATATTCTGCGAATAGCTTAGCTTAGTTTGAAACTTAGGAATTCTTATTCCTTCTGCAATACTCAATTGACTTTTAGTAAAATTCTGAAAAGTATAGTTTGCATTCCACTTGATACCGAAATTTTGGTTGGAATAATTAAAGTCAATCCCAAATTCAGCTCCATATTTTTCAGCAAAGTTTTGATATTGGCATAAATCTTTATCATCAAAAACTTGCAAAATAATATCCTTACCCAAAAAGAAATTTACTTTTAGTGAATAATAGAAATTAGTATCAAGTTTGTAGAAAATTGAATTTGTTGATTCAATCCAAGTTTCAGGTTTTAAATTTAAATTCTCTATTGAATTTTGGCTCAATGCATAATAGTACGAAACCATCGGTACAAATGTAGTATATTTTATTGCATTATTCAATGTAAGTTTAGTATTTATGCTATGATCATTGCTAAAGAAAACATCGAAAGTATTTAGATTTTTTGGCAAATTACCGAGTGTAGAAAGCAAAACTGCTTTACTTTTATACACCACTTTCGCATTTATCAAGTTCTTACGAAATTCCAATTGTTGCTCAATTTTCCAATCAAGGGCTTCTGTTTCTATCCTTTGTCTGCCAGCAACAAAGTAATTATCAAATAAAAATAAGTTCTGTTTGTAGTCTAATGATATTGTGATTGGATTTGATGAGGAAATTAAATTATAATAAGTAATGAGATTCATTCCGTAGTAAAACTCTTCTAAATTGAACAAATACGAAGACTTTAGTATATTTGCAGAAGTATCATTGCTTGGCGAAACATCCCTGAATGAGTCCATAAAAAATACATTTCCTTTTATTTTCATATCTTCAGAGAAAGAATTACTGAATTTAATTATTGCTAAAAATTGATTGTAATCATTGAACTTATATTTGATATTACTTATATCATAAATATTTTTAGGAATGTAAAGTTCTGAAATATTTAGGTTAAAGTCAAAAATAAGTGAACTGCGAGAGTTGATTATTCCAAATTCAGTATGATTTAAAATATTTTGGTAGCCCGAACTTGTTAATGCCTTTTGGTTAAGAACTGTATTATTATCGGACGGGAATAACACGCCGTCAGAAATCTCAAAGTAAGGTTGGAGTAACCAATAAAAACTCTTATAATTACCACGAAAGTCAAATCTTAGATTTCCATTATTTGTTCCAGAAAACAAATTAATGTTTGTTTGATAATTTAATTTATCGTAATTGCTTCTATTCTGATGGTATAGATTACTAATATTCGAGGAGTCTAAGTATGGAAAAATAAATCTAAAATTGTAATTCCCATCAAAAAGAGAATATAATTCTATATTATCTTTTTTCACTTCAAATATATCTGTCCTTACATTACTATTTAACTTCAATTGATTGAGCGAGTCAGTAAGAAACAAGCAATTATTATTTTTGGAATTCATTAGATTGATAGAGCAAGGTTCAGTTGGATCGTTTATCACAGATTGTGAAACTGCAAAATCTGGGGTAAAAATCAATAATAACATTATTACAGCAGAAAAAAGTCCAATTTGTATGTAGGATGGTTCAATTATTTGATATTTACAAAAGGGACAAAATTTCATATAGGATAATGGGTATCTAATTTGGAATGTTGCACTGAATATTTATAAAAAGTTTTTCATTTATTACAAATTTATACAATGAATAACAAATTAAATAAGAAAATATTACAAATAATGTAAAAAAATTATTTTCGGCTATAATACATTGGATATAATTTGATAATTTGATAATTTGATAATTTGGAAATAGTTAAAATATCGTGGCTGTCTCATAAGTCAG
>DYPF01000211.1 GCA_020720105.1 Chloroherpeton thalassium | reverse complement strand
AATCATTATTTCTGAAAAGACCCTCGCAAATATAATCACCACCAACTGTAATATCGTTAATTCCATAAACAACGGGGTCGTTGCTTTGTCTGAAATCACCTAAATTTATAATAAAATTATTTGCAATATGCAAATCGCCACGCAAAAGAACGTAATAATCGTTTGTTCGTTTAGTAATTATCAGATTATAAAATGATTTTGTTCCACCCAAAGTTGTTAAAAAAGTACCACTTCCGTATTGGGTATTACTTTCGCCGGTGAAAATTGAGCAATACTCTCCGTTAAGAGTTACAGTCCCTTGATGTGCAATAAATGAACCCGAACTGTTGTTGTGCCAGTTGTTGTCGAGTGTAATACTATAACTTGCCGGACTAACATCAAGTGTTGCATCATCAATATATAAATCGCCTGCAAGAGTAATATTTCCTGTGAGTGTTTTTGTAGTTCCGGCTCCTATAAAACGAACTGAATAAAATGAAGATTGAGAAATTGTCTGGTCAATAGGACCATCAAAATATAATACGTTTGAGTGTCTGAAAATACCATTGTTTACCCAGTTTCCTTCTACATAATGTATCCACCATTGTCCGTCTAAGGTTGAGTTTGTAATAGTTACATCACCTTCAAAACGAAAAGAATTGTCATATAGTCGTTTTACGGCAGTACCTGAAAATTCTACATTATTAAAAACTATTGTTGAACTGTTATAATTTCTAATAAGCTGAGCAATAGATGTTCCGTCAAAAGTAACTTTTCCCCCACCGTGATTGAAAGTACAGCCATTTCTGAAATAAAAATCGCCGGCAACAGTCATATTTCTGCCATTCATATTAAAAATAGCATAGTCTTCGGTAAAGTTAAATGTACCATTAACATCAATATTAGAATTAAGTGTAAGAGTTTTATTTGCTCCTGTTTTGTTAATGGTTAAGTTATAAAAATAACTCAAAGCATTTGTCTGTAAGGTTTGGTTTGCTGTTAAACCATCAAAAACAACAGTTCCCGAAGTATTTTGTTGAAATTTTCCGGTACCTGTTTCAGACCAGTTTTCTTCAATATTTATAGTTTGATTATCAGCAACAACCGTAACTCCTGTTTGAATGTTTAAATTTTTTAAAATATCCAAAGTTCCGGTAATTGTTTTAGTTCCCGAACCCGAAAATGTAACATTATTAAAATTTGACTGACCAATATTTTGATTAATTCCATCAAAATTTATTGTATTAGTTCCTGTCAGGTTAGTTGTAGTTATGCTTAATGCCCAATTTCCCGCAACGGTTATTATATGAGAATTATCAGTAAAAACAGGAGTTCCTCCCATATTTGTAACATTTCCGTCAATATCCAAATTTGCTTGCGGTCGTTTAACATTACTTCCCGAAATTTCGAGATTTCCATAAGTAAATCCACCCGGAATATTTTGAAACGAACCGGAAACATCTCTGTAAAATCTTACAATACTATTTACAGTAAAATTTTTAGTTCCTGAAAAACTTCCAATACTTGTCTCAAAAGTATTCGTTCCATTTGAGAGCAAACGAACATTATCGCCAAGCGAAAAATTATTTCCACCTGAAATAATATTTTCGTACATATAAACATTTAACATTAAAGTCGAATTTCCACCGGTATTAGTGGCAGAAAAATTTCCGTTTATTGTTATATTATCATTAAAATATTTATTTCTGGCACCTGTTGGAGCTGAACTTGTAAGAATTAAGTCATTAAAAACATAATTTCCGGTGCCATTGATATAAATTGATTGGTCTGCATCAGGTGCATCTAATGTTACAGAGCCACCAGTTGCCGTGATAGAACCATTTCCTCCAACTTCATCGGAAGTGTATATATTACCGGCAAAAGTATGGTCAAAAGCACCAAGTAAGAAATTTGTTGAAGTGTAAATCCAAATACTTCCGTTTACATCTAAGTTTCCAAGAGCTGTTTTTGTAGTTCCGGCATTCAAATACAAATGCCAATAACTTACTCCGGAATAAATATTTTGATTTAATCCGGCATCATACCTTACAAAACAACCTGTTTGTAAATCTACATTAGAAAATGTTGTTGGAAAATTATTAACTCCTCTTATATAAAGAGATGTATTATTTGTTACTATTAAACTTTTTGTACTTCCGGTATTATCAATCAACTGTGAGTTGTCATTAATAATAAAACCTGTATGGTTATTGTTTTCATCAGGAACAATAGTCATATTTTTATTTAATCTCATAATATCACCACCACCAACATAAACGTAACCTTTGACAGTAATTTCGGAAGTTCCGAGAGTAAAATCATTATCTACTTCGTCATACCAAGTTCCACCTCTTAAAATAAGGTTACTGCCGATACCGAAAGTTCCATCAATTCTTCCGTCTGAGAAAAATGTATGTGTGTAAGTATTAGCGTTGTCGTTAAGAATTGCATCATTATAAATATACAAAACATTTGTTACATATAGATTTCCGACTACAAGTTTATCAAAAGCCGGACTACCGTTATCTAAATAAAATCTGTAAAAGCTCACATTTGGTAGAGCATCAGTTGTTCCAATGGTAATTATTTGTTGTTTTGCAGAAGCATTAAAAGTTGCAGTACCATCTGACGCTGTAAATTTACTACCGTCAACTACTGAAAAATTTCCAAGAAACGTATGACTTTGATTTGTTTGAACTTCGGAATTATTCGTAACTGAAAAATTGTTATTAACAGTTACGCCTGCACCAAGTACACCTACCGAACCGCTCGAAAAAGTTAAATTGTAAAAAACTGCCGCTGCCGTAATTGACTGAATATATTGAGCATCCATTACAATAGTACCGTTTCCGGTCATTTGCCCTGTACCGTTTTCAGTCCAGTTTCCGGCAACATTGTGTGTGAAACCACCATCGGCAAAAGTTGCACCTGTTTCTATTACTACTGCTCCGTTAATATCAAAATTTACACCCGCAGTTACAGTTCCGGTATTAAACGTAACTTTTGCAAATTCAGGTATATTTCCGGAAATTGTATAAGTACCGGAAAACACTGAATTTGCAACCTGACTTGCAGAGTTGTAAAAATCTAAAACTCCGTTATTTGTAATTGCTCCCTGAAAAATAATATTGTGAGTAATATTAAAATTTCCTACTGTAAATGAACCGGTTGCATCAATAGTTGTAGTTCCTGTGATTGTAATGTTTCTACCTGTTAAATCATTACCAATAATTAAACTTCCTGTTATTGTTAAGTTTTGAATATTAACATCTTGGTTGATTGTTACAGTTGCACCGGAAACAATAGTAACGTTATCACCTACAATCGGAACAACTCCACCTACCCAAGTTGCGTTTGAACTCCAACTGCCGCCTGCCGGTGTAGAACTAATATTTGCTCCAAATAAATAAATATTCAGAGAAATAAAAACTAAAAAGAATAATAATTTTTTCATTAAATTGTTGTTTTATAATTTGGTTTATATTGTTATATGTACATATTTGTTAGTGTTAAAGCATTATTTTTATAATTATCAAAAAATAATAAAACTTAGTCTTTAATACATCTCACAGAATTTCCTGTTGATTTTGGAAAAGTGGTTCTTGTAACTCCGAGTAAATCGTATCTAAACTCTCTTGCCCAAGTGTTTGTGGCGGTTGATTGAGTTGTACTCCAAAATCTTGCTCTGTTTCCTTCATCATAAAAAGCACCGTCTGTGCTACTTCTGTATCCACCGGCAAGCGATGTAAAGTCATAAGCATCAGTACCATTTCCACCGCCAGTCCAAGTTGAAGTAGCTTTTAAAACAGTTCCGTATTCTGTTTCACCTTCGGAATTTAAGTAATTCATTAAAGCAGTCCATTCGGCATCACTTGGTAAGTGCCAACCATCGGGACAAACACCTTGTACTCCGCTTGGGTTTGTGCTACTGCTTACAGCATTATCTCCCATTGCAGCAGCCCAAGTGTATAATGCACCGTAAGAGCTACTTGAATTATTATTAAGATAACAAAAAGCATCATCAGTATTGTTATCTAACAATGCATTCCAATTGGCATTTACAGTTACATTTGGAATAACTGTTCCATTTGGATAATGAGTAACTTTTAAATTAGAAGCTATCCAAGTTTGAGTACCAATAACTACAATGTCGTAAATATTTCCATCATAATCGGTTACAGTAGTAGCAACAGGAGTGTTTGCAGCACTAATTCCGGGTATTATAACAAACTGATTAGCTCCAAGAAATAATGTATCACCAATCAATGAAACACTTAAAGTAACATAAGATTTAGTAACAGCATCTTGATTATTTATCGGGTCAGCTAAATTTGTTATATTTTGATTAGCCATATCTTTTGTAGCATAAATTGACATATCGGGTTTATTTGTTAAATCGTCATAATCTTTGTCCCAAGCTGTAAAAGT
>DYPF01000210.1 GCA_020720105.1 Chloroherpeton thalassium | reverse complement strand
ATCCACGCTCCACCACCTGCCGATGTCCGAATTATATTCTGAATTGTTTTGAGCATAACTTAATAAATTATACTTGCAAATTAAGAAAAATGGAAAGATGTAATATCTGTTTTTACAATAATAATATATGATATTTGTCTGAACCTATGTATTTAATATTAATTTTTGAAAAAAATGAAGTCTTACAGAAAGGAACTTTGGTTCAATACTCCAAATAGACGTGACTACTTGAATATTACTCGCCAAGTGCAAGATGCTCTGAATGAAAGCAAAATTCAAGAAGGTATGATTCTGGTGAATGCGATGCACATTACAGCAAGTGTGTTCATAAATGACGATGAGTCGGGGTTGCATAACGATTTTGAAGTTTGGTTAGAGAAATTAGCTCCTGAAAAACCTTATAATCAATATCACCACAATGGTTACGAAGATAATGCCGATGCACACTTAAAAAGACAAATAATGGGACGCGAAGTATGCGTAGCAATAACCGAAGGAAAGTTAGATTTAGGGCCTTGGGAGCAAATCTTCTATGGCGAATTTGACGGTAAAAGAAGGAAGAGAGTACTGATTAAAATTATCGGTGAATAGCATCTAATCAATATTTTTTAAGAAATCTTTTAATTTTTTCTGAAATTATGATAATAATTCCTTAAATTTTCATAATTTTATATAATTGTATTTTTCAAAAGGAACTTATTAATGAAAGGTTATTTACCAACGGGTGTTATTACTGCAATAGTTACTCCATTTAAGAGTGATTCTTCAATTGATTTTAAAGCTTTCGAAAAGTTAATTGAATTTCAGATAAAAAATAAGGCTGATGGAATAGTTGTAACAGGCTCGACTGGCGAAGGTGCAACACTTTCGATAAAAGAAAAGATTGCTCTTTATGTTACTGCTGTTGAAATTGCAAATAAACGCATTCCAATTATTGCTGGCACAGGCTCGAACGATACAAAAGCAACGATTGAACTTTCGATGTTGGCTAAAGATGCTGGAGTAGATGCTTTATTATTGGTAGCACCATATTATAATAAACCTACTCAAGTTGCTTTGTTCAATCACTTTATGGCAATTAACGAGATGGTAGATATACCTCAAATCATTTATAATGTTCCGAGCAGAACTGGTGTAAATATCGCATCACCCATACAAGCATTAATTGCAAGAAAATGTAAAAATGTAGTTGCAACCAAAGAAGCCTCGGGCGACCTAATGCAAATAATGGAAATAATCGATACTGCCCCTAAAAACTTTATTGTTCTTAGTGGCGATGATGCTCTTACTCTGCCAATGATTTCGCTCGGTGCCAAAGGAGTAATTTCGGTATTTTCAAATTTTGCACCCAAACAATTGAAAACAATTGTTGATTATGCTATGGCAAACGATTATGAAAAAGCCCGTCAAGCTCATTATAAATATCTGAAAATGATGGATTTATGCTTTATCGAGTCCAATCCAGCACCAGTTAAATCAATTATGGATCAAATGGGAATGATCGAAGAACATTTACGGTTGCCATTGATTCCCATTTCGCCCGAAAACGCAGAAATATTAAAAGCTGAGTTAAAAAAATTAAAATTTATTTAGTAAATTCAAGCAATAGAATTTATGCATGATTCCCAAAGTAAAATCCAAAAAAGGATTTATAAGCTCGTTGAGCAAATTGTAAATGTTGAAGTAGATAATGAACAAGACTTTTTGTTTAATTTGCTTACAAATATCGTAGACAATTCCGATTTCCAGATTATTGGCGGTAGAATTTGGATATTACATCCAGAAGACGATACCTATCATTTATTTGCTCAATATGGCAATGTCAAGAAAATTCCAGATAATTATAAATTACAGATTGCCGACCAGCCCGTTCTAACTGAACTTTGGCAAACTAAAACTATGCTACGCAAAGAAACCGACCAACTATTGAAGGATAGCGGTATTTTTATATATTCTGTAACAGGTGTAGGCGAGGTTCTCAAAACAAGTAGCGGTAAATATTACCAATATGTATTTGGATTTAATGCACCCGAAATATTACAAACATTCTACGAAACATTATCAATTATTAGTGCAGTCGCATCTTCCAGATTGAAAGATTTTAAATTAATTCGCACTCAAGAAAAAATTCAACGAGATATTCATAAAGCAGCCGATATTCAAAGAAATTTGTTTCCCGACCATACAGTTAAATTTGCAGATTTCGAGATATTTGGTTTGTGTGTTCCAGATAGTGAAGTTGGTGGAGATTATTTTGATTATTTCGAAAATATGGAAAACGAAGAAGATAGATTAGGTATTTTAGTTGCCGATGCTGCAAGCAAAGGACTTTCGGCAGCAATTCAATCTTTATTTGTGTCGGGTGCAGTAAAAATGGCACTCAAATTTTCACCAAAAATCTCTGCATTATTTTATAATTTGAATAATTTGATTTATGATTCATTCCCATTGGAAAGATTTGTAACAATGTTTTATTGCGAATTATCTCAATCAACCAATAGATTAGTTCTTTATGCTAATGCCGGACACGTTGAACCAATTCATTATAGAAATGAAGATAAAAGCGTAAGGCTTTTTGGTTCTACTGGTGGTATTCTGGGGATTGTTCCAAATCAAAAGTTTGCGGTGGAAAATTTAAGATTGAAACCAGGGGATATTTTAGTGATAACAACTGACGGTATTACCGAAGCACAGAATGATAATGGAGATTTATTTGGTCACGAGCGGATAATCGATGTAATTCAAGAACATTCAGAAAAAAGTGCGAATGAAATTTCACTCCTGATTATGGAGTCAGTTCAGAAATTCTCGGCAATATCAGGCTATAATGACGACAAAACTTTGATTGTTATCAAAAGAAAAATTTGTTAATCAATCAATATCAATCAACCAACATAGAAAATTAATGAAAGATAAATTATTACCAAGTCTTAGAAAAGATTTAGATTACTTTCCGACCACCGAAAATGATCAAACCTTAATTGTATTATCAGATAAAAAGGGAATTGCACAATTTCCGATTGCAATTTCACAAGAAATGTTTTCCGTTTTTTATATTCTTGAAGGAAATATTACAGAACAACAATTCCGAGAAACATTTGGTAATGAATTCGGAGCAGAAGCAACAGATGTTATCCTCCAAAATCTCAGTCAATTAGATGAAATGGGATTTTTGGAGAGTCCAAAATTTCAGGAAAAATTGCTTCAATATCATAGAGAATATAAAGATCAACCATTTAGACCAATGCTAACAATAGGGCATTCCTATCCCGAAGATAAAAATGAATTTATGAAATTTATGGAACATTTATTCCAAAAAAATATTTCAACAAATACAAAGAAAAATTATCGTGGAATTATTGCTCCACATTTAGATTTGTCTCTAACTGATTATTCGCATAGAGTTTATGCTGCAAGTTATGATGCAATTTCAGAATCTGATGCTGATACTTTTGTGATTTTCGGAACATCACATTTTGCAATGACTAATTACTTTATGTTTACTCAAAAGCGATATAATACTCCACTTGGCATCATCGAAAATGATAATGAAATTGTAAATGAAATTTCAAAAAGATTGAACGGAATAGAAAAGTTGGATAAAGATTTCGATAATTTTACAATTAATGACGATGCTCATAGGTGGGAACATTCAGTTGAATATGCCGCAGTGATGCTTAGTTATATTTTTAGAAATCGTAAGATTAAAATCATTCCTATATTAACTGGCTCTTTTTTTGAGTATATTCACAATCATCAACAACCAATCGAAAATCCACTTATTGCCACAACTTTGCAAGTAATTAAGGAAGTTCTTTCGGAAAAAAATAGAAATGTTTGCTGGATTTCGTCTGCGGACTTCTCTCATTTTGGCAACAAATTTGGAGACGATTTTGATGCAAAAACAAAATTAGAAGAATGCATCAAGGAAGATAGTATTTTAATTAAGAATATATTCAAAGGTAATTACAAAGAGTTTTTCCAGAAAGGAATAATTGACCAAGACAAATGGAAAGTATGTGGTTTTTCTCCAATTTATAGTCAAATGCTGGCTATGGACACCAAGCAAGGCGAGTTGTTAGATTACAATCAATGGTACGAAGAACCAACCAAATCAGCAGTTTCAATTGCAGCAATTGGATTAACATAATCAGTTTGCTGATGTATTTATCACGTAATATGACTTTACAGATAGATATAAAGTTACAAGATTATTCTCCACCCCACGCTTAACAAAAGAATATGACTTTACAGTCTCCACCCCACGCTTAAGCGTGGGGTTGAATAATGCAAAGAAAAATAGTGTTTGAAGGTAATAATATGCTGATAATACCAAAAAATATATTTCACAGAGCCTTTCCGCTTCAACAAAAGAATATGACTTTATAGATAGAAATAAAGTTACAAGATTATTCTCCACCCCACGCTT
>DYPF01000209.1 GCA_020720105.1 Chloroherpeton thalassium | reverse complement strand
ATTTATCAGAACCTCCCCCTAACCCCCTCACAGAGGGGGAATAGGAAAAAAATCCACTCTATTAGTGGATTACCGTATGCACGGGAATGACAATTTTGAAATATTTTGGACTTATAAGACAGCCTCTCTAAAAAGAAAATCAATATCAAAGTTTGGCAATTTGCTTTGACATTATCTTTTTTTTTAACAAAATTATTTATTATTCGAGAAAATATTATAATTTTGTGGGTAATTATTATTTACTATCTATGGAAAAAGAGTTCTTAATTCGAGCCGTTGAATTGTCTAAAAAATCAGTTGAAGAAAATTGTGGTCCTTTTGGTGCAATTATTGTCCGAAATGGCGAAGTGATATCAGAAGCACATAATTCTGTAACCGAAGATAATGATCCAACTGCACACGCAGAAATTAATGCAATAAGAAAAGCTGCTAAGAGTCTTAGTAATTTTGATTTAAGTGATTGTGAAATATATACTTCCACCGAACCTTGTCCGATGTGTTTATCCGCAATTTATTGGTCGAGGATCAAAAAAGTATATTATGCAAATACACGGCAAGATGCAGCTGAAATAAATTTTGATGACGAATATATCTATAACGAATTAGCAAAGCCAATCAATCAAAGAGACTTAGAAATGATAAAAATTGAAATTCCCGAAGCCAAAGAAGTATTTAACCTTTGGATGAACAAAGAAAATAAAATTGAGTACTAATATGAAAAAAACTAAATTAATCATTTTGTTTGTTTTTTTAGGTTTAAGTCTAAGCAGTTGTAAGAACTATTACTTAGAACCTCACAATATTGAAGGTACTTGCAAATTAGATAAAACACAATTTCTAAATGCTATGGAGCCAATTTTATTAGACGAAGGTTTTACTGTGAAAGTTGATGAAAAGCGAGGTTATGTGATTGCTGAAAAAGTTGTAGAAATTAATTCCATAAAACATCAACTCAATTTGTCGGTTAATATTGATGAAGAAAAAGATGAACTTTACATAACTCCTTCGTCAATATCATTACCTCGCCAAGAAAGTAAAGTTAAATATTATTCCAAAAAACGAATGCCAAAAGAACTCATTCCTCATTTTTCACGAGCAATCGACAGAATGAAAACATATTGTGGTGGCAATAATTTCCCAAATAAACCTTAATTACAGCAAATGGCAGCAACTAAACCCGAAACAGTATCCGAACTAACCGATAGAATCAAAAGTATCTTGGAAGATAATTTAAACCCTGTGTATCTTACTGGGGAAATTTCCAATTATAAGTTGCATTCATCGGGTCATCACTATTTTAGTTTGAAGGATAAAAATGCACAGATATCTTGTGTAATATGGAAAAGTACTACAGTTGGAGTAAAGTTAGATGACGGGCTAAAAGTAGTGGTTTTTGGTTACTTGACAGTTTACGGACAACAAGGCAAATACCAAGTTACTTGCCAAAATATCACTCCCGAAGGACGTGGAGATTTATATTTAGCTTATGAACAATTGAAATTGAAATTACAAGAAAAAGGATATTTTGATAATTCACGCAAAAGGTCACTTCCTAAAATCTGCCTAAAAGTTGGAGTTTCAACTTCGCCAACAGGAGCAGCGGTTCGCGATATATTTTCTACAATACAAAATCGCTTTCCACTTGTGCAGATATATTTCCGTCCAACACTTGTGCAGGGTGATGGCTCCGAAAAAGATGTTGCAAATGCAATAGTTGAATTAAATAATTATGATTTAGATGCAATAATAATCGGTCGTGGCGGTGGTTCAATCGAGGATTTATGGTCGTATAATACCGAACAAGTTGCTAATGCTATTTTCACTTCTAAGATTCCAATAATTTCTGCTGTTGGTCACGAAACTGATTTTACTATTGCTGATTTTGTTGCCGATATGAGGGCGGCAACTCCAACGGCTGCAGCTCAATTCGTAACACCTACAACTATTGATGAATTTCAAGACTTCTTATATAAATCAAAAGCACAAATAAAGAGTAATTTTTCAAATAAAATTTCACAATATCAAAAAAGATTAGAAAATACATTTCAGAATAGCTTTTACCAAAGAATGATTCAGAAGATTAACTTTTTAAGCCAATCTTTAGATGATACTAAGGACAAGATGCAAAATTCTATGAATGGCAGATTAAAACTTTTTATGCAAGAAGTGAAGTTGAAAGCCAAATTAATTGAAAGCTTGTCCCCAACTTTACCATTGAATAAGGGGTTTGCTATCATTAAGCAAAATGGAAGAGCATTGTCTGCAGACGAGCCGCCAATCGTAAACAAGGAAATAGAAATCGTTAGGAAAGAAGATATTATGAAAGCAAGAATTACTTCGTATAATCACAAAATATTCTAATTTTTAGTATATCACTCATACAAATATCGAAAGAGTTATTTTGAAAAAAGTACTGTTAGAATTACTCGCTCCTGCTAAGAATTTAGAACAAGGCAAAGCAGCAATAAATAGTGGTGCCGATGCAGTTTATATTGGGGCAAGTCAATTTGGAGCTAGAACATCTGCCGGCAATTCGATTTCTGACATTGCTAATCTATCTAATTATGCCCATAAATTCAATGCAAAAGTTTATGCTACAGTTAATACAATTTTTACGGATTCACAAGCAGAGCAAATAAGGAATCTATTTCATCAGCTATATGATGCTGGAGTTGATGCATTTATCGTTCAAGATCTTGGCACACTGATGTTGGATATTCCAAAACTCCCAATATTTGCTTCAACTCAAGTGGATAATTACGATATAAGTCGTATAAAATTTATCGAATCTCTCGGAATTGAGAGGATAATTCTTGCTCGTGAATTATCATTGCAGCAAATCAAAGAAATTCGCTCTAAAACAAAAGTTGATTTGGAATTTTTTGTGTTTGGTGCTCTTTGTGTTTCATATAGTGGCAGGTGCTATATTAGTTATGCAGCCAAAGGACGAAGTGCTAATCGTGGAGAATGTGCTCAATTGTGTCGTTTGAAATACGACTTACTTGATAATAATAATAAATTTCTGCTTAAAAATAAATACTTACTATCGCTTAAAGATTTGAATTTATCATCTTATTTAACCAATTTAATTGATGCAGGAATAACTTCGTTCAAAATAGAAGGCAGACTAAAAGATATTAATTATGTTAAGAATGTAACTGGATATTTTAGAAAGAAATTGGATAAAATCATCGAAGAACGAGACAATTTAAGTAAAAGTTCAAACGGAATTATCAAATTAGGTTTTGAACCTGATTTGGATAAAACTTTTAACCGAGGAACTTCTTCGTATTTTCTTAAAGGCAGAAATAAAGATATTTCTTCAATAAATACTCCTAAATCGGTTGGTAAAAAGATTGGAATACTAAAACAAAAACAACAGAATAGGTTGATTTTTGAATTTGATGACGATAGAACAATCATAAAAAATGGTGATGGCTTGTGCTACTTTAATTCTAATAATGAATTAGTAGGGTTTTTAGTTAATAATTCAAAAGGAAATGAGGTAATAATTGATAGAAATATCGATATTAAGAATAACACAGATATTTTTAGAAATCAAGATATAGATTTCGAAAATACTTTAAAGAGAATTAGTTCCCAAAGAAAGCTACCGATTATTATTAAAATTAATTATGAAAATAATAATTTCAATATAACTATCAATAATATTTTTTTGAAAAATTATCTAATAGAAGAAAATGAATTTGCAAATTATGAATTATTAAAACAAAATATCATCAAGCAATTTTCCAAATTAGGAAATACTATTTTTGATATTGATGAAATTAAAATAAACATAAAAGATGCAGTTCATTTTATTCCAATTTCCAAAATTAATGAAATAAGAAGAGATGTTTTGGAAAATTATGAAACTTTCTTAAATCAAAGTTATAGAAGAAAAATAATTGAAAGAGTAACTCCAAATTCAACTTATTTTAAAAATAGAATCGACTTTCAGGCAAATGTAGCAAACTCTTATGCAAAGCAACTTTATACAATAGCAGGAGTTAACAAGATTGAACCTGCATTTGAGTTACAGAATGATTTTAAGGGAAAAACTGTAATGACAACAAAATATTGTTTGAAATATGAATATGGAATTTGCCCTATTTATCAAAAAGCAGACAAAACAATCCAAGAGCCCTTATGGTTGCAAGGTGACGGACATAAGTATAAACTCTCCTTTGATTGTAATAAATGCGAGATGAAAATAATATACTAAAAATATTAGGAATAAAGAACAAAATTGATAATAATTTTTATCGGTCATTTCGGTACGAACTTCGTTCTACGAGATGACCGACAGATAAGGCTTACTCAATGACCGGGGTTTTAAAGACTACCCCGTCCCAGCGGGACACCCATTCAGAGAAGGGGAATTATATTATCAGAGGGCAGAGCAAGCTCTGCTCCTACGAGATGAATTAA
>DYPF01000208.1 GCA_020720105.1 Chloroherpeton thalassium | reverse complement strand
AAACACTTGCAATTACTTCTACAATTATTTTGGGTATGTCAATAAAAATAAAATGCAAAATGTTGAATTTAATTTGATTACCTTTTTCGTCAATAATCTTGCCTTTCCAATTGAGCGTGAGAATCATATATAATTTCATAAAAAATTCAAATCGTAGAAATCGCAAATCAATTGTTCCGAAATACACATTTGAATAATCGCCAGATTTCAATAATTTGATTATTTTTTTTGGCTTTGCTAAGTCCTTCTCGTCAATTTTAACAATTTTGATATTCTGATTATTCAAATTGGTATTTTTGATCATTTCCCCAGCATTACCAATCAAATTTACAAGCAATTCCACTAATTACCTCATCGATTTTATGCGTTCATATTCCATTTTCATTAGCAATTCTTGCTCGGGTAGTAATTCTTTTTTTCTTCGTTTCATCACAATTTTTGCTGTTTCTATGGCTTTTTCTACTTTGTAAATTGGTGCATTCTTGCCACCACCCCACGAAAAAGATGGAATAAAGTTTGGCAAAAACCACTCATTAACTAAAATTCCACAAATTCCCGCCACGCTACCTGTTGTAAACATAGAGTTTATGCCAGACTTAGTATGATCCCCACAAAGTAGCCCAAGGAAAATACGACCAGTATCAATTTCTGCCTTTTCCATTCTGATTTTTATGCTTGAATAAGTATTTTTTAAATCACTTGTATTGGTATCTGCTCCTAAATTTACCCACTCGCCAAGAAAAGAATGTCCTAAAAATCCTTCGTGTTGCTTGTTAGAGAAATCCTGAATGACAGAGTCTTCCACTTCGCCACCAACTTTACAGTAATCACCAATTACAGTATTTGGGTATATTTTGGCACCGACTTTGATTATAGAGTATTTGCCAATATAAGCGGGACCAATGATAGTTGCTTGGGGCATAACAATAGCACCTTTATCAATAATAACTGCTCCGTTAGTGGAATCAATCACAACCCCAGGCATAACATTGGTAGTTTTTTCTCGCCATATCTTATCATAATTTAAAATATGCACACCTTCGTCTCCCATCACAAAGGTTGGCGGAAAATTTGCTTTGATATATTCGTAATCCTCGTTAATTAAATTACCAACAATATCGAGAATATCATAAAGATAATTGAGTTTAAATAAATTTTCAAATTCAATTTTGGGTAATTTATTGAATATTTCAAGATGCTGTTGAACTAATAATTCGGGTCTTTGAAATTCTTCGCTTCTCATAAAGTCAGATTCATTCAAGAAAATTCCAAAATTTTCTCCATTACTTTGTAGAATAAATGAATTTTGAATTTCAGTACTTAGCAATTTGGATAATTGTTCAAATAAATTAGTCTCTAAAATGTATCGTGAATCAATTACAAGCAAATTGCCTGGTCGCAAACCAGCTTCAATCAAATTATTTTTAGCGAGAAATGCTTGTTTATGTTCTTTCCTACCATAAAATGAAAGATTAGTTTCGGGAAAATAATTTAAGAATCGTTCATAAATTTTGAAAGCACCAACCCGTAATTCCCAAATAGGATGCATTATCGAAAATGGATAAAAGGGCATAGTTTCATTCGGTTCATAAATAAGAATATTGTCCAAGTTCATAAGATTATTCATTTTGTATTCAAAATTAATTTACAAACTTAAACAATTATTCTTTAAATAAAAAACTGCATTGAAAAATTAAGTAATACTTATACTTATTCTTAACATATTCATAAAAAACAAATTTCTTTTTTTATCTTATTTATTATAATTACATATATTTTTTTTATTTTGCATTATAATAATTATGTAAATTTCAAAAGGAAAAATTATGAAAAAAATTTTCCTCATTTTTTGCTTTATTGCTTCTGTTTCAACTCTTTTCTCGCAAAATGAATTTGAAGTAGATAGAGAGTTCGGATTATTTACTTCACATAATCTAAGTGGATACCTTAAACCATTAACTACATCTATTAGTCAAAGTTTGAATTCGGGTTTTTACACAACTATGAATTATTCAGGTGGGTGGAGTTTTGGTCTGAATGTATCCGCATCACAAATGTTCATTCCCAGAAACCAAACCACTTATAGTGCAGAAACACCCGATTTATTCGGTAATACTGCCGTTGTTGAAACTGCTTATTATAAGAATGGAGTGATGTACCAAAATCAAAAAGGATACATTTCGCAGCCAACTATCTATGGCGGAATTTCTACTCCAGTATTTGCAAGTCCGCAGAATCAATTTGCACCTGATTCCTTCTATAAATCAGTGAGTTATATGGAAGGTAATAATATTTCAACTATTGCGGGAGTTCCTGCCTTTCAATTGTTTTTTGGTATCCCAACGCATACTCAATTTCGATTCAAATACTTTGGTTTTAGTATCAATAATGCTCCATTAACTTGGTTTGCTCTCGCAGTAAATCAAAATTTATCTCATTACATACCAGTTTTCGGCAAAGAAAGTCCGTTCTCATTTGGAATCGGCGGTTCGTATCAATCAATTTCACGCTCTCAAGGAATTGACATTTCGGGTTGGACAGCTGCTTTGAATTTTGGAGGTAATTTCAAAAATGGTCTTGGTTTTTACACTGCCTTGCAATTAGAAGATATGAGCGGTACAATTACAGCTCAACGTAAGGCAACCGATGCAAATGAAATTATTAATAATCCCTATTCTGAAGTACGTAACGGACTTCCGTTGATAGTTAATTTCGAAACTTTTACTAACTTCAAGGCTCTTGCAGGAGTGAATTATCGTTATGGAATTATGGAATTAAATGCTGACTTTGCTTGGGCAACTCAACCAATGGTATCAGCTGGTTTATCCTTGTACTTTATTGATACAAAAGAAGATATTGAAGTTTTCGATCCAATTCAAATTCCATATTTGATTGATACAGTTCCTGTGATTGCTCGTAAATTCCCAATAAAACTTCGTACATTCAAAGCAAATCATTTATACAGACAAATCATCCCAATCGAAGTAAATATTGCAGTATTTGGACCTGGTGGAGATAGCTTATCCAAAATTACAGTTGAAATCTATCGGTCACGTCAGCTTCGTGCTTTATTGCCATTCATATTTTTTGACGAAAATTCATCAGATATGCAAGCAAAATATATTCAAATTAATCCAAATCAAGCAAGTAATTTTAACTATAATGAATTGCTTGGTAAAAATTCATTAGAAACATATTATCATATTTTAAATGTTATTGGCA
The DNA here is from genome assembly GCA_020720105.1 of Chloroherpeton thalassium. Lineage (GTDB taxonomy): Bacteria > Bacteroidota > Ignavibacteria > Kapaibacteriales > UBA2268 > GWF2-33-9. The sequence continues at coordinate 1,222 of DYPF01000208.1, read as the reverse complement.
AAAGACTAAAGGAACATCCCGAAGCCACAATTACCTTAACGGGTTGCAACAATAATCAAGGCAAAGAAAAGAATAATAAAAATTTATCTACACAAAGAGCCGAAACCGTCAAAAACTATCTATTGAATGTTTGGCAAATATCACCTGATAAGATTAAGACTATTGGAAGAAATTTGCCTGATAAATTCTCTAATCCAAAAGATCCTGATGGAATAGCAGAAAATCAACGAGTAGAATTATCATCGGATACTTGGGAGATTCTTGAGCCAATTATGATTGAAGATGTTGTGAAGAAAATCAATCCTGCCGACATTACAGTGAAACAAACTATAAAATCTCCTAAACCAATCAAAAATTACAAGTTCAACGCAAATACATCTCAAGGTGATTTAAGCGGTATTGACGTTGCAGTTCCCGAGAGCGATGAAGTAAAAATTCACATTGACCTAAATAAAATGCACAATGTAAATGATACTCTCAAGGCTTATGTGGAATTGGAAAATGAAGATGAATATGTAATCACCCCTGTAAATAAAATACCAATCGAAGTTATTGAAAAAGATATTAGTCTTAATTTATATAATTTGATTTTGTTTGATTTCAATAGTGCCGAGCTTGGCAAAGCAAATTCCAAAATTACTGAGTTTATTAATAATGACTTAGAGCCTGATGCACAAGTGAAGGTAATTGGCTATACAGATAGAATTGGCGAAACTGATCATAATGCTAAATTATCAACCAATCGTGCTAACTCCACAAGCAAGTCGCTAAAAGCTAAAAACATCGAGGCAATTGGTGTTGGTGAAAATGAATTACTATATGATAATGACTCACCAGAAGGAAGATTTTATTGCAGAACAGTACAAGTGCAAGTTCAACAAAAAAATAAATAGGAGAATAAAATGAGAAATAATATAATTATGAAATTCAGTTCAAAAATAGCAATTTTGTTTGTTTTATTGTTTATTACATCGTGCTATACCGATACTGTGGATAGTTTTAGTAAATTTACAGTGCAAATTCCAATATATTTTTACGATTATGCTACCGACAGACAAGCCCCAAGTTTTTCTAAAGATTTTACAAATTTATATAAATATGCTGAATACAAGGACAATATAGACCGTATTGATTTAGCAGAGATTTATCAATTTACATATTGGATTGATTCATTAGAGCATCCCGAAACAAAGTTGCCGTTCAATCCAGCAACTGACGAAAT
>DYPF01000207.1 GCA_020720105.1 Chloroherpeton thalassium | reverse complement strand
TATCAATCCTTTGTAGGGGTTCAAAATTTTGAATCCCTACGGTCAATACACATTCGCCTAAGGTGTTATAGATTTTAATTTCAGAACCTTCCGAAGGTTCGAAACCTTCGGAAGGTTGAATTTCAATATAATCCGATGCGGGATTGGGGATTATTACAATATTTTCAATTAATTCAATTTTTTCAATATTAGTCGAAATTCGATTTTCAGCACCTGGAGTTGGAATAATCATTTTAATGAATTCTCCTGTACCATTTGGATATCTACCTTCTGATATATCGTCTGCTTGTTCACTAAAATTAAAAGAATCAATAATACTTGTATCAGCATTATATAGACCTATATATTCACCACTTTTACTTAATTTAAAATTAGAGTGTAATTCTCCCTGCTCTTGATCTTCATCAGCCCAAATAAGTAAATATCCTTTAGCATTAATACTGACATCAGGAAATTGCCATTTTGTTTTTTTATTAATGTCATCAGTTATATAACAACCCTTTAAAGAAATTTCATTATTTGTAGTGTTATATAGTTCAATCCAATCAGCATACCCATCGCTTTCATCTTTTACCGTTGAAACATTTGCAGACATAAACTCATTGATAACTAATGCACCCTTCTGTATCTCTTCAATCGAAGCGGTTAAGGTGTAAAACTCATGTTCTGCCCGTTCAGGTGAGAACATCCCAATATTGTCATTTTCTGCATATAAATAATATTGAATATTTATATTATCAACATTCATTCCTGCTCCAAAAATATTATCTCCTGCAATACCATCTCCATGTTCGCCATCATCAAACATTTGCAGTTTATCAAACTTATATTCAATATTATTTCTATATCCAAGCGTTACAGTATTAGGATTTGCATTTAATACTTTTGCTCTAATATAAACCTGAGTGTTAATAATTGGTTTATCATTGGATGGATTGACTTCGGTAATTATAGGTTTTATATTTGTAAAATCAGCTAAACTTGAAAGATAAGTATTTCTTCCATTCATTAATGCTTTTATTCCGGGAGAAGAACTTCCACCCGGACCTGGTGGTCCCGAGAAGATATCCGAAGTCAAATTATTTTGATATTGAGTGTATGTAAAAAATTTATTAGGATCGGCTTGGACAGCTGAATTTATGATGGGTTGTATAGCTTCAGCTGTTGTAAAATATTTATTATTTGAAAAATTTTCAGATAAAATTGTATGAAAGTGTGCTAAATACATTCTTTTATATTTTGGGACAGAAAGCAATTTCTGAACAAGTGGCCAGTTAGCATCATTTGAGTGGAGTATATGAGACATCTGACTTTTGGAACTTGTATTAGTAAGATTTATTGTTCCTGTTTGACTAAAGGTTCCAAAACTTTCATTTAAATCCCAAATCACACAATTAAATCTACCATTGTTGTCTTTATATAAATAGTAGTTCTGAGTAAGACCACCAATATAACTATCAAGATTCACAGTAATATTATCAAATGCAAGCATCCACAAAGCTCTATCAACATCCAAAATATTTTCAATTTCACCAATATTACTTTGAAGAGTCTGGGCTAATTGAATCAAATCATTCCATCCATAATCTGATTTCATCTCATAAGCAGAATAATATTTTGTGCTATCATTACCTAAAAAAGTTAAATTTGGTTTAGCACTACTGCCTGGTCCGGCACCATAATTTGGATTACATTTAAAAAACGCATTAGTTGAAGAATGAAAGTAATTTTTAACGAATGATTTACTCACCGATTCCGAGCTTACAAATAATCCGTATAATTTATCATTTATATAAACATTTGCATAATTAGATAAAGGTGCAACCATGTAATTTCTTAAAATCGAATATCCAAGAACTTCTCTGAGAAAAGAAGGGTCTTTCCCTACATTACTAAGTTTAATATCTTTAAATCCTTGATAATCCTGTTCCTTATAAGTATCTAATTCAATATGGAGAGGATTTTTTTTCTGATTAGCTCTATAAGTACTATTTCCCTTATATTTAACACCGACGCTGTCAAATTGAATTCCATTTATTTTAATTGACTTAGCCATTATGTAACTTTCACTGCCAGCTTTTGCAGTATCCATCATATAATCCCAATTTGATTGCTCAAATGTTATTTCAATTTTTTGAATTGTATTCATATCATAAAATGACTGCGAGTACAAAGAATTGGCAATGAATGCAATGCCACAAAGAAGAACTATTATTTTATATATCATTTTAAAATTTCCTTTTAATTATTTTTACATTTATTCTATATCTTAACAAATTTTATCACTTTTCCAGATAAATAAACAAAATACAAACCAACCGACAAATCAGAAATATCAATCCGCTTTAGATGTCCAACATCTCCAAGATGTAGGACATCTGAGATAACTAATTCTCCAAAGGTATTGAAGATTTTAATATCTACGTTTTTAGATGTGCCACACTTTGAAAGTGTGGCACATCTATCAAGATTTATTTCTATATATTCCGAAGCGGGATTTGGGGAGATTGCCATTTCATTAAAATTAACTTTATCCAAAATATTTGTCGGTTCTTTATTAATTAATAAAGCAGGGTCACCAAATAAATGAAATTGTAACCTTGCTCTATTAAATTCTGGTATAGTAACTATCGGATAATATTTTTTTACTGTTTCTGGTAGTTCAATATTGTTGTAAGCATATAAAAGTGCATCACCTAACCTAATATTTTTAATATCATTAACTGCCTTACTAAATCCGTATAATAATGGATTCTGTCCCCTACCTGATTCGTTAAATGCACCAATAAAAGCAACTGCTCCATTTGGGGAAGAAAGCATTTTTTCTGCAAAGCAATCATACTCATTCGTATCAATTTTTCCCGTAAAAGTTCCCGTCAAACAGGATGCTGAAAAAATAATTGGAAAATATTCATCATTTGTTAAAAAATTTATTCCTTGAACTCCCATTCCGAAAGACCATTTTTGAATATTTCCATGTCCGTGATAAATGATGTATTTAACTTCTTTATTTATTGCTTCGGCATCTCGCAGAGCATCATTTGGGGTATTGTCCAAAGAGGTTTCATGCTGATGAATATAGGCATTCTTCTTGAAAAATGAATCGTTCATTTCATTCAACAATTCATCATTAAATTGGAGTGGCCAAGGTTCTAATGGCTCTATACTACCAGAATGAGTATATAATTTTTTCGGAATAACTTCTAAATTATGTTCAAATTTAATTGTTTTTGAAATTATATTTTCAAGTTCGGCTTCATTTTCTACAAAGAAAAGCCCTAAAGGAATTTTGATTTGAAATAAACTATCCACTTGCTCTGCAACCCAGTAGTTATAAGATTCCACTGGTTTTAAGTATGGAATTGTTCTTGATGGAAAATCATAATAATTTCCTACCAAAAGAATATATTTTGGCTTATTATTTTTAATAAAATCTATATATTGTTCTACTTGCGATCCAATTTCTGAGTTAATTACAACTTCTACATCAAAATCATTGCCTCTATATTCCATAAAATTATTCAATGCATCGCTTTGATAAAATCTATCAGAAGTTATTATCAAATACTTTTCTTTTGCATTAAGTGGAATTATGCTTAAAAAGAGTGAAATTACTATTAATATAAGTTCCCTCATCTTACCACCATAAATTTTTCTGTATAATTTCCAATTTGAATGAAATATAAGCCAACGGGAAGATGCGAAATATCAATCCTTTGTAGAGGTTCAAAATTTTGAATCCCTACGGTCAATACACATTCACCGAAGGTGTTGTAAATTTTGGTTGCATATCCTTCCGAAGGTTCGAAACCTTCGGAAGGTTTTATTATTTCAATATATTCCGAAGCAGGATTGGGGGAGATTGAAAAATCTGTCTTTTCGACTGGATTATCGTATATCCCAGTGGTAATTGTATCAAGCCATATAACGGCATACGCCTTGAATATCGTTGCTGTGTCGTCAATAGTTCTCACACCTGCATCAATATAGTATTCTGGACTTGTGGCATAAGCAAACATTTCTTTTGTCGTGGCGTTTCTATTATATGATATAGTATTAAATCCGGGTTTGCCCATTAGGTCTCGCCCGTAAATGGGTGTTGCTATCAACAATCCATTATCGCCAACACCAATAGGATTATTCGAAGTATCTGTAAAGTTCTGCAAAGATGTTTCATAAACTTCTTTATTGTTAGTTACGGCAAGATGGTTCATAAATTCAGCATTAATCACTTCCTGAGAATGAGGTTGCAGTATCTTGAGCACATCAAATAATGAAGAGTTGCCGTAACCTTCAGATACAAGTATATCTAACAAGCCACCAGAATCTTGACTGCCTATTTCGTTGCTCAGAATAATTGTCTTGGTCGTATCAAATTTAATTAATTTACTCCAGGCTATGGCAAAGGCTTTATAACGTGATTCACCTGAACTTGCGCCAGCATCAATATAGTATT
>DYPF01000206.1 GCA_020720105.1 Chloroherpeton thalassium | reverse complement strand
GGGGAGCCAATCAGGCACAACTGCAAATATGAACGGAGAGTATTCCATAACGGTGGCCCAAAAATCCATTTTGTTCTTTTCAATTATTGGTTATGAAACATTTGAGGTTGAAACAGGTCAAGGCACAACACAAACAATTAATGTGCAATTGAACGAATCTAGCCAAAACCTTGATGAAGTAGTAGTAATTGGTTATGGCACAACATTGAAAAAAGAAGTTACCGGATCAATTTCTACCATCAAATCAGATGAATTCAACAAAGGGGCATATAATGATGCATTGGGCTTAATCCAAGGTAAAGTTGCCGGATTATCTATTATTAAACCAAGTGGTGCAGATCCAATGGCTGGATATAATATTGTTCTCAGAGGAACTAATACGCTTGTTTCTGGGCAAGGTCCATTAATTATCATTGATGGAGTTGCTGGAGCAGATCTTAAAAATGTTAATTTTGAAGATGTACAATCATTTGATGTTTTAAAAGATGGTTCTGCTGCGGCCATTTATGGAACAAGAGGTACAAACGGAGTAATTATTATTACCACAAAAAGAGCAAAATCAGGCAAAGCATCTATTGAATATTCAGGTAATATAAGTGTTCAGGTTGCACCCAAAGGGGTGGAAATCTTGACCGCAGATGAATTTAAATCAGCGATTGAAACATATGCCCCAAGTAAAATTGGGAGTATATATGGGGCAAATACAAATTGGTTTAATGAAATTACAAGAGAAACACCCATTAGTCAAAAGCATAATCTGGCAATATCAGGCGGGACTGAAACTTTTTCGCACAGGACAACTTTTAGTGTGGAAAGAAATACAGGATTACTAAAAGATAATGAATCAAACAAATATCTTTTTAAGACCAATATCAAGCAAAAGGCTTTCGGAGATTACTTAGAACTAGATTATAATCTATTGGTTGGAATAAGGCAATATAGGCCTGCCAATTACGATTTGTTTTATCAGGCATTTATTCAAAACCCCACTCAGCCGGTATATGATGAAAATAATGTTGATTATGGAGGATATTCGAGCTTGCCCGGGATAATATATTACAATCCTGTAGCAATGCTAAATGAACGTGAGCGAAATGGTAAAACTATAAATGTAAATCCAAATTTACGAGCTAAATTGAAATTATTAAACGGACTCAATTTTGTTAATTTTATTTCATTTGAAGGTTCTAATTACAACGAAACATCCTACAAATCAAGATATTATCCAACTATTATAGGTAGCAATGGTGAAGCTGAAATAAGTAATGGAGGCAACTTGAATATGCAGTTTGAAAGCACCTTGGATTATGCTACTACTCTCGGCAAAAATTCTTTACAGGTTGTTGGAGGATATTCATACCAAGAATCTGTGTATAACAACAGTTACATGATTAATTCCGATTTCGATTTTGATCTATATGGCGCAGATAATATCGGAGCAGGAGCTGCACTAGGATTAGGAAAAGCAACAATGTCTTCATATAAAGAATCCAATAAGCTCATTGCTTTTTTTGGACGTGTAATGTATAACTTCAATGACAAATACCTGGCAAGTGTATCATATAGAAGAGAAGGATCTTCCAGATTTGGTGAAAACAATAAATGGGGAGATTTTCCTGCAGTAAGTTTTGGATGGAGGATAAATAATGAAGGTTTTATGAATAACATAAATTGGATGAACGATTTAAAGCTTAGGGTAGGATATGGTGTTACCGGAAATCAGGATTTTGCCAGTTATAAATCACTAATTTTGATGGGTCCTGCAGGTAAATTCTTATACAATGGCCCATGGATCAATACTTACCAACCTATTTCTAATCCTAACCCTGATTTGAGATGGGAACTAAAAAAAGAGGTAAATGCAGGAATCGATTTTTCAATTTTTGACAACAGGATTGGTGGAACTTTGGATTTTTATTCTCGCGAAAGTAAAGACTTGCTCTATACTTATGATGTTTCTGTTCCTCCTTATATTTACAATAAACTTTTTACTAATGTTGGCACCATTGGTAACAAGGGCGTTGAATTTACACTTAACTTAATTCCTGTCAAAAATCAAAATTTTATATGGACATCTATATTCACATTCAGTAAAAATACAAATAAGCTCATTAAGTTCTCAAATGAAGAATTTACAGCTGAATATATTGATGTTGCTTGGATGGGAGTGAATATTCCACAATATGCTCAAAGAATAGAAGAAGGCAAAAGTCTGGGCACATTTTTTGGACCGGTTTGGATAGGGCTTGATAAATATGGAAAGGATAAATTTGAAAATCAAGATCCGTCAACAGGTGTAGTTAACGCCGAGGATTATGAACCGATTGGAAATGCATATCCCTTCTGTACACTTGGTTGGAGTAACGCATTCACATACAAAAAATGGAATTTTAATTTTGCTTTAAGATCAAACATTGGTGGTGATGTTTTAAATTTTTATAGGGCCTATTACGAAAATTGGGAAACCATTGGAACAAGAAATATTGTTAGCTCTCAGTTAGATAATCCGAGATTCACTGGAACGCCAACATATTCTTCGAAATATATTGAAGATGCAACTTTTGTAAAACTCGACAATATATCTCTTGGTTATAGTTTTAACTTAAAATCAAAATACATTTCTGCCCTTCAACTTTCATTGACAGCACAAGATGTCTTGCTCTTAACAAAATACCAAGGTGTGGATCCTGAAGTTAGCCTTAGCGGACTTGAGCCTGGCCTTGAAAAGATGACTTATTACCCAAGGACAACCTCTTTAACTTTTGGGCTAAACATTACTTTCTAATACAAATATAAAACTGAATGGTCATGAATAAAAAAATAATCATATTAATCAATGCAATATTGATACTTAGCTCAATATCTTGTACTGATTTGAGCGAAGATGTTTACTCAAGCGTTCCAATAGACAAGTTTTTTGTAAATGAGAAAAACGTGCTTATGAATGCTGGACGCGCGTACACTAAACTTCAAAGTTATCCTGAAGAAATGACCCTATGGAGTCTAACGGAGCTTGCTTCGGACGAGATGGTTGCACCAGGTCGCGATGATGGCTTTGTGATGGATGGAGGCCGTTGGGCACAAATACACCAACATGTAATAAATCCAAATAATAAAATATTAAGGGTTGCCTACGAATATGTATATTCAGGGATTAGTGCCTGTAATGAAGTACTTTATGAAACAGAATCAACTCCTATTGTTTTTGAGGGTAAAGATAAAATTATTGCTGAGATAAAGATTCTCCGTGCTTTATTTTATTATTGGGCCGTCGATAATTGGGGAAATATTCCTTTTTCGACTGATTTCACCGATAAATCCCTACCTGTGCAAAAGGATAGATTGTTCATGAATAATTTTTTAATAACTGAAATTAATGAAAATATCCAGAAACTTGAGATTATGCCTACTTCTTCAAATTATGGAAGGGTTACCCAATCGATGGCATATACGCTACTTGCAAAAATATATCTGAATTCTTTCGAATGGACAGGAGTTGCTAAATGGCAGGAATGTATAGATGCTTGTGATAAAGTAATAAACACAGGTGCATATCAGATTGAAAATGATTTTTTCGCAAATTTCAAAGCTAAAAATGAAAATTCGCTTGAAAATATTTTTGTGATTCCACTACATTCAACATTTGCTAAAGATAACTTATATTGGTATGCACTAACCCTTAATGATGCAAGTAGGGCTACATTTAATTTTAAAGGTGCAATGTGGGATGAATTTGTACTAGAACCAGGCTTTTTGGACAAGTATGTTGATGGTGACCTTCGTAAAGAATCATTTCTTTACGGTCAGCAAAAGGATAAGGCTGGTAATCCTATTTTTATTGGTACTGAAGCTTTTATATATGATCCAAACATTGAAGTGCCTAATTTTCGGAAAAAATGGGAAGGTGCAAGATGTAGTAAATACGAATATCAAGATGGTCTAGAATATTATAAAACTGATATGGAAAATGACTTTGTTATCTTCAGGTATGCCGATGTTTTATATACAAAGTTTGAGGCGTTGATCAGGGCCGGACGGGGCGGTGAAATGCTTTCGGACGCTAATCTGATGAAAATTCGTACCAGGGCTGGTGTTGTACCATACAATTCAGTACCCAGCGACCAAGAATTCCTAGATGAACTTGGACGCGAATTTGCATGGGAAGGCCACAGAAGACAAGATCAAATCCGCTTTGGTGTATGGGGAGATGTTTGGTGGGACAAACCTGCATCCGGACCCAATGCCAAACTATTTCCTATTCCTATAACGGTATTAAATGCTAATCCAAACCTTGTTCAAAATCCATTATAATAAAAAAATTTTATATGCAAAAGAGAATCATAATACCTATCTTATTCATTCTATATTCTTTAACATGTTTATCGCAAGGAACCTCGTCCAATAACAAAACCTATAACATAAAGGTAAGTGAGCTAAAAGATAAAATTGCAGCTGCATGGATTGGACAGATGGTAGGCA
>DYPF01000205.1 GCA_020720105.1 Chloroherpeton thalassium | reverse complement strand
AAGTTCCTGCTGAATTAGCATAAGTACCTCCCGGACAAGAAGCAGGACATTATGCCTTATCTTGTCTTAATATGAAGGTTGGCTTGCAAACATCACAGGTAGCTCCTGTTGTACAAATTTTACAATCCAATAGACAAGACAGACACACTCTTCCACTTTCATAGTAATTATCACTGCAAGTAGAGACACAAACGGTTCCTTCTTTTAAATTATAATTATCATAGTCAAAGCAGTCATACACCTTAATATTATAATTTGGACATTATGAATTACGCATTAAGTTGCCGCTTTATTGAGTAGAGTGCATGAGGATGTGCATCCACTGTTGTCTTCCTTTAAATATTGGGCTGCCATATTACAACCAAGGCAATAAGTGGCATTCATGCATTTATTGCACTAGGCCATTGCTCCTCCTCCCACGCATAAAATGCATTTTTTGGTTGATGAATTTAAGAATTCATCTAGAGTAATATTAAATAACAATTATATAAGATAACTAGTTGGGCAAGATTCCACACATTATGTTGAAGCAGAGTTTAAGTAGTGCCCATCATCATTACTTTAATTATTTAACTAATAAATTCAAACGCATAGCAATCAGAAACGCATGTTGAGAAAAATAGCCGTTTATAAGTTCCCCCTGGACATGCTGTTAAGCAAGTCTTTCCATCAGTCCCAAGAAATTAACCAGCGAGACAATCAATTTAGCAGGCAGAACCATCGGCCAACAATTTTCCATAGCTAAATCATATTTACACTCAATTATCAAATGAGTTAACCTGCATTCTTGGCACAATAAGCTTGTGCATTTAATACAATCTGTCCATCCTGCACTGCATTTTTTACAGAGACTATTAACAGTAGTTGTATCTTCATATTCATCTATAATTTAAAAATTTATCAAAATCATCAAGAAATACCAGAGGCGCAAGCAACCACACAGTATTTATTCGGAATAGAAGAAGTTTTAGCGCTATCTTATGTAAAGCAATTTGCTACACAATGCGTTTGGTTTTTTGTAACGTAATCCTACAGATCATTTTAAACCTATATTAAATAAATTTACAGAAGCTCCTGAACAAAGAGTACAAGTGGTTGTTCCCTATCAAATAAATCAATTTTTTTATAATTTACTTAGAAATAGTAAAGAGGGTTGCACTTAGTACAAACTGTGGAAGAACTGCATTCGAGGCAATTAGTTAGAACTAAAGAGCAATTAACACAATTATTGCTAGAATCATTATATTAAAATGCAGGGCATTTTTTAACACAATTTTTTCCATCAGATGTAAGGTAAGTCGTCAAATCATCAAGATTACAATTATTAACGCATTTGAGCATAGCATAATTTAGTGGTCTACCTCCATCATTAATGAAGCAATTATCCACACACTTAGAATTATCTGATTTAAGATACCCTGTAGAGCATTTGGTGCAAAAGGTGGAGGTAGTGCATTCAATACATCGAACATCTACATCATAGCAATTCTTGCATTAAGAGACAGACAAATATTCATTTGAAGCACATTCAGAAACGCACTGAGTTTTGAGGAAATTAATCTTTGTGCAAGTATTAGTGCATTAAGTACCTAGAATATTTAAATAATAAGCTGCATTTTCATTAGTGCATTTCACTACACATCCAAGTTAGTCAAATCTCAATACATATCCAACCAAACAAGTAGTGCAAACCGTCCTACTAGAGCAGATCCTACAATTACTCATCCCTCCGGATTCAGAGCACTTTTTACAATGATTTGGAGCCAATACTGTATCATAGTACTCATCGGCTTCACATGCGTCCACACACATAAATTTCATCCGATTTAGTTTTGTGCCTTCAGCAAAACAATCGGTAATGCATCTGGTCCCATCTGTGCTCAAATACAGTTGAGGAGGTCCTGCACTGCAACTTGCTAGTAAACATGTGTTTGTATCTGGCTAAAGAATCCCTATCCCGCATTTAGTGCACACGGTACTTGAAGAGCACGTGCGGCAATGGGTCAGCGGGGTGTAGCATGGAATACACACTTTGGCTGCAGTCGCGTATTCATCTAGTAATTATTCAAAATCAAACTGATGCTACAGAAAAAGCAAGCATTTACACAAGATCCATTTGTTTCCTAATATCTACCGGCGTCATTAGTATCGCAATTAAGTACACAGATTGTTCGATTCTATGAAAGCAATTCAAAATGAAATATTTGATTACATGTGACATATAAGTTGCAGGACCCGGAACCACAGCACAAGAAGCATAACATCCAGTTTTAGCTGGATTTAATAAAAATCCATTATTACATGCAATGCAATTTATGCCATTAATGCAAGATATGCAGTTTCCTAAGCAGGCAACGCATTGAAAATCTCCTGCTGTATTTTACATATATTATCCCTGGGGGCATTCGGTAATGCATGGTATTTTTGTCCCAGCTGAAGCAATAGGTTTAATGGATCCCGCATCATTAACAGAGCATTTATCAACACACCTCATTAGATCCACTGACATGTAATACCCCGTGCAATCTGTGCACCCGCGATTTGCTCCCGTGAGTATTGAAGTGTCTTATACATACTCTCCATCTTTGCAATGCTCGCAATTTACATGGGTAGAGTTCTTTATAAAAAAAGGTTACCAATAATAATCGTAGTTCTTACCCATTGGCAAGAATAACAATTTGTAAAGGTAGCACCCAGGGCTGCAATTGTACAAGGAACACAATGTTTTGCTGCGTTAGCATAAGAAGCTTAAATATAATTTATGAAGTTACAAATAAATACTTTCGTTACAAGAACTTATGCATTTTCAATTATCATCATCAAAAAATCTATTCAGATCATTTTGAACATTTGGTGGTGTTAATGTACCATCAGAGCATGACACAACGCACATTGTTTTGGCAAAATTTAAGTACCCTTAAAAAATATTGTGCCCAAAAATAAATTATAATAAAACATGCCGCATTTACAGCATGACAATCGTTGGTGCATCCACTTTTATCATATTTCAGATAAGGAGTAGCGATGTTATTGACATCACAAAAATAGCATGTAAATACCGCAGCAGTATAATCACATTTCTTACACCCAGGCTGGCCTGGAGCTACCCCGTCACATAAATAGCAGCGGCCGACATTAATATATGTCCCTTAAAAAAATTAATTTAAATTAAATGTTAATAACCCGGAGGGCACGCAGCAATGCAAGCAGTCCCAGCTAAATTGATAAATTCGCCCGCATTACAAGCAGCTACGCAAATTGCAGGATTAGCAAGAGACATGAGCTCAGGAGCAGGACAGGACGCCGCACCTAAAAAATGTAAAAATTATAAAAACATCAAAAAATGCTTACAAGTTTTTGCAACTACTAAATATTTTCCTGCCACGCATTATGTGCATATAGTCGTTGAAGAGCATGTTATACAATCAACTAATAATGCTATTGAGGAGCAAGTTTTGCATTAGCCAGCGTCATCAATTTAATTATAGGCACAGCTACTCACACAAAGATTACCAGTTTCACTTTTTTTCCTTCCACCATCATCTGCACAATTAGTCACACACTTTTTAACAATTAACTAATTTTTAATTTACTCCAGATCCATCCGCCTTTTTAAAATCCGGAGCACATGAAACTACGCAGCTCAACGTATTATTGGCTAGCGCCTTTGTTAAGCATTTAGTGCAAACTGTTACACTGGTGCAAATCTAACAATCAGGAATCTAAATATAAATGTAGTTTAGCTCTATATTTACAAAAAAGCTACACGCATAGCATAGGTTATCCGTGTGTAATTTTTCATAATCTTTAAACAGTTTAATTTAAATATTAAAAGACTTGTCGTGGCACAGGCCGAAACACATTAAGTCCGATTTAGATCAAGGAATTTACCTCCATCATTGGTAAAACAATTGGCAACACATTTTGTTCCATCAAAACTCCTGTACGCCCCTTCGACTGAGCAGTTATTCGTACAGCCACTTTTAAGAATATTTAATTATTATTTAAGAACAGTGTGTCCAATCGGATTGAATAATCATTTATACATTTAGTGCATATTAAAGCAGGTGGTACTGTTGCAGAACATTCTGAGCAATATAAATAATTAGCTCCTGCATTCTTGCATAAATAGCATATATTGTTGGAAGTATATTAAGCTTTTTACAATTATTTAAAATATAGAAAAAACTTGGAGCAGTGCAAGCTCCACAAGTAATGTTATCAGTTTACAAATGATTAGGTGTGCAATTTGTAACGCATGTGTTTGCTAAACCATTAAACGATTTTTCAGTAGCGCAACTCTTTAATATTTATAAGGAATAAATAAATTAATATATACTGTCACACATTTTTGTGAAGAATAAACTGAAATCCATTCAACCCCACAATTTCCTAATGTGCATGCTTTGAAATAAAATTAATTTTTTTTAAATATAAATTACTCGCTCCAGTGGAGGATAAAAAATAGCCAGCATTGCATTCCTAATAAA
>DYPF01000204.1 GCA_020720105.1 Chloroherpeton thalassium | reverse complement strand
AAGATTGATAATGTCAATTATCATTTAAAACTCGTTCTGTCGCTATAGTTTTTTGTTTGAAAGATTCTCTCAGTCGTTATTTGATCTTTTTTATTTATTAATCCTCCTATTATTCCTTTTATATCCTCTTTCTCATAACATTGTCGATTCCCTATACTCTCTCATTCAAGTCCTTGCTTTTATACAGCATTTATACATTTTGCAGCAATCTTTCTCTATTTGTTTATTTCCAGTGCTCAAATTAATCTTTTTGCTTTATGACTGAACCGCAGTATTTATTTAATTTGCTCAATTATTTGGTCATTTACTATTCATACAGTTACTCATCTTTTAATAGATTTGTTGTATTTTATTATCTTTGACCATCTTTATATTTTCGAAAGCATGAACGACACTCATCCCTAATTTCAATAATAATCCTAGCCAAGCAGATGATGATGCTAGCTAACATCTGCGCAAAAACTAACAAAATTATGAACAATTAATTTTACTATTCTTGCAGAACAGGTGCTAACTCTTTGATGAAAATCCAGCTTTGAAAGAACAAAACCATGACAAAGTTGAAAATCAGTCCTGCGTTATGGATTTTCTTCTTATATGGTTTGTTTCTGCAATAATAAGCGAACAGACACAAATTAATGCCGAATATTGTTAGCTGTGAATACTGAAAGAGACCCAAATAGTGAATTTGCAAAATTATTCCATTCAATAAAGTAAATGATATATAAATGGGGATGTGGGAGGAACTGCATTGCTTGAGTCCAAAGTATGAATTTTAATTCTTTTCATTAGTTAAATTTCCTCTCCATTCAAAAAATAAAACTATGCCAGATAATAGGAGAAATATGAAATAGATGATACTTCCGATCTCAGGCCAAAGGTTTTAAAATAGAGGAATTTTTTAATTATCAATCATTATGCTGAAAATTAGAATGTAGGACCAGTAAAATCCCAGAAACATTGGAAACACTGAGTGATTATAAATGAGAATACTGAGCCTTTTTAATTTATTAAAAACTGGCTTTTTAGTTTGACGAAGTGTGAGAATCTTAAATGTGAGACTGCAAATGATTGTAAATAAACTGAAACCGAAGATTATGGATGCGGCAATTTGCTGATTAATAATATTGAAGCTGAAAGCGTTGGTTGGGTGGGGAATACTTAGCTAATGATTGAAAAGGTAGAAAAAGTTACAATTGAGATATGTCAAAAACTTAAACAGAGAAAATGGAATCGTGTAAGTGCTGTTGAGAGAATGAAGCAAAAATATTTGCTGAAATGCTTGAATAATTTAAACTCCAATCATTTTGTGAGAAAAAGAGCCGAGGACGAACATTAACAAAACTACGCAAGAAAAACCAAGTAAAGTGTATTCCATAATCTTTATTATTTCTATATTTTTGATGAGAATTAATTTGACTCCTCGTGAGACCATAGAGAAGGTGATATTTAAAGGTTATTGAAAAATGACTGTTGGATCGAAGTTTAAAGTCAAGTTGGCCGAAAACCCCTAAAAATCCTCGTAGAATCGAACCAATAACTAAATTTCTCCTCTGAAATAGCTCCAGGACAAAACAGAATTATTCCTATTGGTTTGAAAGTTAAATGAGTTCATGAGTACTAGTTTATTTAAATTATAAATTGCAGGAAATATTTTAAAAGTGAATATCCCAATGTTCTCATCTTCTACTTTATCGACCCAATATAGACGAATGTGAAAGTTCTTTCCATAATAAACACATTTAGAAGCATTTGTTCTTGAACCATTCATGCAGATATATTGTTTCTATATTTTGCATTTGGAAGAACATCCATCTCCGTCGATCAAATTTCCATCATCACATTCGCTTTGATAGTTTTTACCATCTCCACACACTTATTAGCATAGACCACTTTAGTTAAGAAAGAAATCGTTTTTGCATATACATTTTCCTGATACTAATGTAAGAGATTGGGTATTATTACAGTTTAAGCAGATTACTTTGCCCAAGACTTTTGCTGTTGAAATGCAGCCAACTATTTTTGTACAGAGACGAGTGATTATCCATTATCCGTTTGGACAAAAACATATGTTTCGAAAGAGAAACATTGGAGAATCGCAGAATCTGCAAACACCTGTTTGTAGAATTGGGTCTTGGATAACTTACACGCAACCTGCAACTCTTGAACATCCTCCATTGACAACCAGACCTACTTGACAGCTAAGGCAATTGGTATTATTAGTGCAAATTCCACAGTCATAGGGACATCCAATGCATTGCATAAGAGTTGTATTACCGAAGTAATTAATAGGACAAACTGCGTAACAGACTGTCATAAAAGGCCTTGAAAGAGAGTAAGCGGAGTTCTAGCATTGAATGCAGTAGCTTCCATTGAGACACCAAAGACAATTTATTGAGCATGAATAGCAAATTGATGTCGCCAAGGGAGCAGATTGACAGTAAAACCTTGGTTCAAAAGTGCAGTTCTGTGAGCAACCATCATTATTAATTAAATTACCATCATCGCATATTTAATCGGGAGTCAAAATTCCTTCTCCGCATTGTGGATTGCAGTGAGTGTTATTCGAATAATATCCGGAGTTGCAGATAATGCAGTGGAGCTGAGTATAGACGACTTGGCAGGTCAGGCACAATTAAATGGTGGTGCAGTTGATGGTGCAGGATGTTCCATTTCCAGTGATATCGTAGAAAGGACTGCAGAGAGTGCAATTAGTCCCACTGACACAAGTTACGCAGCTGCTTATTGTGCTAGGGCAGGAGGCACAAGTGCTGAAGTTCACAGCACTGACATTGCAGTAAAAGCCAGACTCAAAGACGCAAAGCGAGGAGCATCCGTCGCTGTTGGCTGAGTTACCGTCTTCGCAGGTTTCATCGGGAGTATAGACTCCATCTCCGCACTGAGGTTTACAATGAGTGAAGTTGCTATGATATCCACTTTGACAAGTAATACAATTGAGTAATGTCGAATTCATTTGGCAGGTCAGGCACAACGAAATGGTGGTGCAGTTGATAGTGCAGGACGCCCCATTCCCAGTGATATCGAAGAAGGGGTTGCATGCAGTACAATTGGTTGTATTTGAGCATGAGGCGCAGTTGCTGATTGAGCTTGAACATGTTGCTCCACAAGTGCTGGGAGTGGTTCCAACTAAATAATTATTGGTACATCCAACTGCGCAAAAAATTTTATAATTCAAAATACAAACATGGGGAGCAATGAGCCAAGTAATTGTACCTGCTACATTAGTATAGCTAATTTAAACAGGATTGAAAGTATACTCTTCTTGACAGAGACCAGTGAGTGAGTAAATGCATCTATTTGATGAGTATCCAGGATTAAATTGAGTGGGAATTCCGAAGTTGGTAGAAAAGACTACAGTGCCATAATAATTTTAATATGAGGCATAGCTGGTTGTATAGGCTAGTTTGTTCTCAAATGTTGAGAGTTGTAGAATTAAAACAGTAAATTTTATAGTTGTAATGGCATTATTACCGCTCCAATGAGAAAAGGCCCACAAAGTTAAGTCATTGGAATTGATAGAATTAAGTCCAACTTCAAGTTGTTAGCGGTTGGTTGATCCTGAAACACCTCCGGCGTTAGTGCATGTAAAAGAATGAATGTGGACTGATATTAAAAAATCACTAGGTGTCGGAAAGGAAGGAAACATTGATGATGTATATGTTACCAATTCCGTACTAATTCCTCTTATTGGCGAACTGAGGACCTGGCACGGCAGACCTAAATGAATTATATTTTACTCAAAGAACCAACTTATATCTTACTTGAACATGTGCTCACTGCGATAACTGAATAAGTGGCATAGGTTATTTGAGTCCCACTGTTTGGATTTAAATTGATTGTTCCTCCTGATGGTGTAAAACTTATTGAAACTGAAATACTAAAGAGAGTAGCCACAGCTACTCTGTAACCGCTGAGTGCTATTCCGACGGATGAAATATTAGTTAAGGTGGAGCCCCAAAAAAATTGGAAATTATATCCGCCTGCGGTGTTACTATGGGAGGGAGAGGCCGAATTCCAAAGTTGAACTTGTGCTGAAATAAGTAATTGGATACCTGTTTGGAAGCACGGAGACATTTGATACTGTTGGCTAGTGAGGTAAAGTAGAGTAATAAATAAAACTATTTCTTTTTTGAGCATAAATTATAAGTTGAAATTAATTGAAATTCTTCCGAGTGATTTGGTTGCTCTTTTATAAATAATAAATAATATAAATAATAAATGTCTGATTATGCTTTATAAATTATTAGTTGGATTAATAACTATGCATTGCGATGAGCTTTCCTGCTGCTGATTGACCTTTAAGAATGGCATAATTTGTTATTCTCACCAACATAATGGCCAATCAGTACTTATTTATATTTACAGGATGCTATAATAAATTGTGAAGTTTCAAAAATATATATCATATAATTATCCTGTTGCTGTTGAACTCAATCCAAAATAAATCATATCTCTGGGGTTGGGGTTGGGGTTGGGGTTGGGGTTGGGGTTG
>DYPF01000203.1 GCA_020720105.1 Chloroherpeton thalassium | reverse complement strand
GGCTACGCGGGTACGATTTTTTTAAAAAATGGGGTTTTCGTTCAGGCACTATTTAAATATTGAAAAAATGCATTCATTATAATAATGTAGGAATAAGACGAATCATTTTTCGGAGCTTACAATTGTAATTACCTGATTTTATAAACCCAAAAAAGAGGAGGTTGAAATGTTAAACAACAGCGAATTCTTTGAGAATGAAGTAGCTACAATGAAATGTGGGGCAGGAGACATTAATGATGTGTGCTATGTGACACCTGGAGATGCAAAAGAATGGAAAGAAGACAATGAGACAAAAACCTCATGTTCGCATGGCTCACATAATGAATGTAGCCATTCTTCCAGTTAATCTATACTTAATTTTTATCGGTAAGGGGATAGAGACTTCCTATCCCCTTTTTTTATGATATTGCTTAACTGCAAATCACACTAAGCAATAAAAACAAAGAGAGGTTTTATAAAATGCTGAATTCTACAGAATTCTTTGAGAATGAGATTCAACAAAACCCCGTCATCAATGAAGGCAATATTATTGAGTTCAAAATAACTGTTGGAGACTCCCAAGATTTACTTTCTGACATTGTAGATATTACATGTTCTCATGGGTCTCATAGTGAATGCACCCATTCCTCTGGTGGTTGAAGGAAATAAAAAAGAGTACAGTTTGTACTCAATCAAACAATCGAAAAAAAAACATTTTGGAAATTAGATGACGCCATGAATGAAAATGAAACCAATTTAAGTATTAACATTGATGCAAAACTTTATCCTCTTGAAGCTATAACCAAAACATCAAGAAAATATGTCGAAAATTTCAATATAGAAATTTTCGACAATGAGGAAACAATCAATATAACATTTTCCTCAAAAGACAAAAACAAATTGATGTTTGAAGATTTAAGAAAAGATTTTATCAATGAAGTCATACTTCAAACCGTTAGATATAATATATTTAAACAAACAAAGACTATAAGAGAAATGATAATAGGTAGGGCACTTTATCAAACATGTGTTCATTATAAGCAGAGTAGTTAATTATAACTTGCAATCATGTCAAAACATCAAAAAAAGAATAAATCTCGAAATTTTCTACCTTTACAACCTCAAAACAACATAGCTCCACTATTCTTTTCTCGTTTCAGAGATGGCTATTTATTAACAAATCAACTTCGCGATTATATCTTCTTGTCCGTTCGAGAATTTCAAGATTTTTTGGATAACAAAATTGATCATCACACAAATAAGGATTTATACAATATACTTATTAAAAAATCTTTTATCATTAACAGCTCGGAAGAAACATTTATATCTGAATCTGCCTCAAAATTAAGAAAACTATCTGCCCCTCTTTTCATAGGAACAACATTACATATATTCGTAGTTACATTACAATGCACCCAAAAATGTATTTATTGTCAAGCCGCTCAAGACCCCAAAAAACCTACTTATATGCAGAGTAGTACTGTTAATGCCGCTGTTGACATTGTGATGCAATCTCCAGCTATGCATTTAACAATTGAATTCCAAGGAGGTGAACCTTTATTAAATTTTCCAATTATTTGCAAAATAATTGAGAGAGTAGAGATCTTGGCTCCTAAATTTGACAAAAAAATTTCGTTTGTTTTAATTAATAATTTTACAGCAATGACAGATGAAAAATTTTCTTATTTGCTACAGCATAATGTTTCAATATGCACATCCCTAGATGGCCCCAAAGCACTTCATGACAAAAACAGACCATACCTAAAGAGCAGTTTTGATGAAGTTCTATTTTGGACAAAAAAAATCAATCATATATATAAAGAAAAAAATATACAAAAAAAATTAAATGCACTTCCAACTATTACCAAACATTCATTGAAATATCCTGATGAAATCATCGACACATACATCAAACTTGGCTTTGATTCCTTATCAGTAAGATACTTGTCTCCTTTCGGAAGAGCACAACAGGATTGGCTTACAATAGGATACAGTGCAGAAGAATTTATCCAGTTTTACCAAAAGATTCTTGCCAGAATAATTGAATTAAATCTTGATGGTGTCAGCTTTCAAGAAAGTTTTGCGACAATGCTTGTGCAAAAAGCTATCGCAAAAAAACCTATTAACTTTATGGAATTGCGTTCGCCGTGTGGTGCTGCAATCGGACAAATCGCTTATGATTGGAATGGTGATATATACACGTGCGATGAAGGTCGTATGTTGGGCATTGTCAAAGATTATTCTTTCCGAATAGGAAATGTTTTTGAAAATACTTACACAGACTGCGTGAACTCAAACACATCGTCTATGATGGTAACAGCGTCATGTATTGAATCTCATCCCGATTGTTCTGATTGCGTATATTCCCCTTTTTGTGGGATATGCCCAATTTATAATTATACGCAACATAAATCATTATTCGGTTATATGTCGTCTGACTATCGGTGTAATATTCTAAAGGGCATGTTCACAAGTGTATTTAATTTACTAACATCTAAAGAAGAACATGTTCGCAATATCGTTTCTTCATGGGCTAGTGCTCAAGTCAATGAGAGCCAATAGTGAATCGCTATTATAATAGTATTTTTCATTGGTTCAACAATGATAATGCACAGTATAAATTACGCGGAAACAACTCTGAGTCTGGTCTCATTGCTTACGCTACATATATATTAGAACGTTTATCTCCCCCCCATGGAGCCTCTATTCTAGATTTAGGTTGTGGAGATGGTAAAATTTTAGAAAAAATAATAGAAATTAGACCAGACTTAAAATGTTTTGGAATCGACATTTCTCCGAAACTTATTAAACAAGCCATAGATAATACATGTCAATGCCATTTTGAAGTTGGCAATGTCCTTGATCTAAAACCATTTAATGAAAAATTTGATATTATTTTTTCATTTGGGTTAGTGCAATATATCAAACATAATGATTTTATTGACTTAAATCGTGCATTGCTTGCAAAAATAAAAGACAATGGTATTGTTTGTCACTTAAGTATCCCTGATAATCGTAAAAAAAAAATTGCGGTACTTAGTGTTCTTTCCGAAAAACATTCGACTTTATTATCAATTCTAATGTTATTTCTGGTGCACCCTTTTTTTAAATACAATTTTTTTGAGGATGGAAGCTTATGGCACAACCCTATGAGATTGGTAAAGCAAATGAATACATTTTCCCTCTCAACAATTAGTTATCCGGCGGATTTGTGGTATAGATTTAACATGATAATAAAAAAAAATGACTTATAGCAGGTTGGTGGTGGTCGCATGCATGCAGATATAAAAGTAGGATATTCATGCAATAATAATTGCATACACTGTATTATTAAACCAATTAAGGATAGTCTTCTTGCACAGAATAAGAAGATCGATTCATCCTATGAAGAGCTTGTTCAAATAATAAACAAATCAAAAGAGTCTGGTTACAAATCAGCTGTATTAACAGGTGGTGAAATATCTATCAGAAATGATTTCCTTAAAATTATTAAGATTTGCCTGGATTCTTTTAAACATATAACAATCCAAACAAACGGCAGATTATTACATAAAGAAAACCTAATAGATTATTTAAATACATTCGAGAAACAACAATTAACATTTGTGGTTGCTGTACATGGGCACAATGCTGAAATTCACGATTCCGTGACTCAGTGTGAAGGTAGTTATAAAGAAACACTTAAAAGCATTAAACAATTAATAGATAATAAATTTGATGTCGTTGCCAAATTGGTAATATCAAAAAATAATGTACAGAGTATTTATGACACTGTTTTTTTGTTAAAAAAACTTGGTATAAATTGTATATGTATTGCCTTTCCCCATGCAATCCGGTTTAGCAAAGAAACATTCTACAAAACAATACCCAAATACAGCGACATCAAAGATGAATTACACAAGATATATAATAGCCATATTGTATCCTCAATGGAGATAAACTGGGAAACAACCCCATATTGCATTTATCATGACAAACAATTCTGGTTTTCAAATTATGACCTTCATAATAAGATAAAGCAACAATCTCAAAATGAGCTTCCTGTTGTTATAGAATCTCCCTTATCAAAAAAATCTTGTTCAACGAATTGGTCGGAGGAAAGAAAAAGAATTAAAAACAAACCACAATGTTGCAGTAAATGTCTAATGAATATGTATTGTGAAGGTCCTTGGGAGGAATATACCGAAAATTACGGACAAAATGAATTTTTACCAATCACTCATGATAAATTGGTTACTGAATTATTAGAATATTACGCAAGTTGACACTTGAATTTAAAATATTGCAAAGGGGTAATTGGGGTCAGGTAATTGAGGGTCATTGAGAGGGTAATTGAGGGTCAGGCTTGACAAATGGGCATTTCTCGACACTCTTGAACCCATAACTCACAGAAGAGTGGGGGGCAGGTCTTGAAAAGTAAGCTTTATTTCGGAGGCGTAGCCCAGCAGTTTTTGCTGAGCTGGGGATAAGGCGGGATTGGCGGCCTGGTTTTCTTGTTTTTTTGATGGAAGTTCAAGGTAGGAAAAATGTGCCAATTCAGTGTGATATTGTAATTCCGAACAGGAATGGTT
>DYPF01000202.1 GCA_020720105.1 Chloroherpeton thalassium | reverse complement strand
TATTTCATCATAATTAATTCAAAATTAATAAATTATGATTAATTTTGTAAGTATTCGAAAACCAAATATTAAAATTTTGTGATTAATAGAAATAAAAATATTTCAAATATTTGTTACTTTGAGAAGAAACAAAGATTGAATAAATTTTGCCTACCCAAAAATAGAGCAAGTAAAATCACAAATTTTAAACATTACACCACAGACGCCCCAATATAATTCCTTCTTTTATGTAAGTGAAAAATGCAATAAAAAAAAGAAGTTTATTCTAAAAATATTATTGCAATCATTCGTTTTTATTGATATTTATCAATTATTCAAAAATTAAATAAAATTTAAAAAAAGATATAGTAAAAAGAGAATATTACAAAATATAATAAAATTTAATAAAATATAATCAGGAGAAATAATGAAAAGAGATTTTCTTTCAGTTAGAGATTTCACAAGAGAAGAAATCATCGAAAGTTTTGATATTGCAATCGATATGAAAAAGGACAGAATGAAATATTCTGAAGCCTTGAAAGGTCAGACACTTGCATTAATTTTTGAAAAACCATCACTTCGTACTCGCACATCATTTGATGTGGGTATTCAACAATTAGGTGGCTATTCGCTTTACTTATCACCAAACGAAATTAGCTTGGGCAAACGTGAATCAGTTCACGATGTTGCTAAAAATTTAGAAAGAATGGTGCAAGGAATTATGATTCGTACATTTGCTCATCAAATCGTTGAAGATATGGCAAAATATGCAAATATTCCAATTATCAATGGTTTAACTGATTTATTGCATCCTTGCCAAGCAATGGCTGATTTCCTAACAATCTACGAAAAGAAAGGCAAATTAGATAATTCATTGAAAGTTGTGTATGTTGGTGATGGCAATAATGTTGCTCATTCATTGATGTATGCAGGTGCAAGATTAGGCGTAAACGTAACAATCTCAACTCCACGTGGATTTGAACCAAACTTAATCGTATGGCAAAATGCAGTTGCAGATGGAGCAAAAACTGGCGCAAAAATTGAAGTTATTCACGATCCAATGGAAGCTGTAAAAAATGCAGATGCAATTTACACTGACGTTTGGGCTTCGATGGGACAAGAAAGCGAAACAGATAAACGCAAGCAAATCTTCAAACCATATCAAGTTAATGCAAATTTGATGAATGCAGCCAAAGCAGATACATTATTTATGCATTGCTTGCCTGCTCACCGTGGCGATGAAGTAACTGACGAAGTAATTGATTCGCCAAACTCAGTTGTATTTGACGAAGCAGAAAACAGATTGCATGCTCAAAAAGCAGTTATGTATAAATTGATGAAATAGGTGATTTGTGCCAAAAAAAGCATTAATTGCAATAGGTGGTAATTCACTAATCCGGGCTGGTCAGCGTGGAACAATTGACGAGCAGTATCAGAATGCTCTGGCAACTGCATCGGCAATTGTTCAGATGATTCGCGATGGCTGGGAAGTTGTGGTTACTCACGGAAATGGTCCACAAGCAGGAGCGGCTCTAATCCGCTCCGAACGTGCTTCTAACGAAGTATATACTCACACTTTGGATATGTGCGTAGCCACAACCCAAAGCGAAATTGGATATATTTTACAAAAAGCATTTATAGAATCATTTAATAAATTCGGAATAAAACGTGACGTATTGACAATTCCAACAATGGTTATCGTTGACGAAAACGATACGGCATTCCAAAAGCCTTCAAAGCCAATTGGTCCATTTTATACACGTGATGTGGCTCAGAGTAAAAAGGAAGATTTAGGTTGGGATATTGTTGAAGATGCGGCTCGTGGTTGGAGAAGAGTAGTGCCATCACCCGAACCAGTGGAAATAATGGAGTTAGAAATAATTCGTAAGATTATAAATTTGGATATAGTTGCAATTGCTCTTGGCGGTGGTGGTATTCCTGTGATTAAAAAAGCTGATGGAAATATTGAAGGTAGCGAAGCAGTAATTGACAAAGACCGTAGCTCTGCACTTCTTGCAAATGGTTTAGATGTGGACGCATTTATAATTAGTACAGATGCCGATAAAGTATATTTGAATTATAAGAAGCCAAATCAAGTTGGATTAGATCACATAACATTATCAGAGTTACAGAAATATTACAATGAAGGACATTTTCCTCCGGGCAATATGGGACCTAAAGTAGAAGCAGTGATGAGATACTTACAAAATGGTGGTAAAAAAGCCATAATAACAACATTTGAATTTATTCCTGATGCATTATTAGGCAAAGCAGGAACAACTATCACAAATGATTAAAATTAGATTGTTTAAATTAGATTATTTAAATTATAATTGAGAAAAGAGAAAAATCAAATGAAACATATTATTGAATCACAGCAATTTAAAGTTCCAAGAATTATGGATTTGTTCGAAAGAACGAATTTTATGAAGAAAGTTGTTGCTCGTGGTGGAACAATGGATTACCAAAATAAGATTATGGCATCTTTGTTCTATTCACCATCAACCAGAACTCGTTTTTCGTTCGAGTCCGCGATGTATCGCCTTGGTGGAAAAGTACTTACAACAGAACAAGCACGTGAATTTTCGTCCGAAATCAAAGATGAGAGACTGGAAGATACCATTCGTATTATTGGGAATTATTGCGATGTTATTGTGTTGCGTCACCATCAGGTAGGCGGTGCAAAAAAGGCAGCAGAAGTTTCTGCAACGTCAATAATTAATGCTGGAGATGGAAGTGGCGGACAGCATCCAACTCAGGCATTATTAGATTTATATACAATTCATAATGAATGCCATACAGTTGATGGATTGTCTGTGGCATTTATTGGTGCTTTGGATAATGGTAGAACTGCCCGTTCTTTGGCATATTTGTTAAGCAAATTTGACAGAGTGAAATTATACTTTATTGCTCCAGATGAGTTGCAAATCAAGCCCGATATTCTTGCACATTTAGATGAACATAATATTAATTATGAACTAACAAATTCAACTAAAGGAATATTGTCAAAAGTTGATGTTTTGTATGTTACCAGAATGGATCGCGAAAGATTGCAAAGGAAAAATGTGAAATTGGAGGAATATAATATTACTCCATCGGTATTGAAGCAGTTAAATAAAAAAGCAAGAATATTGCATCCATTGCCAAGGTCAGTGGAAATATCGCCCGAAGTGGATCAAGATCCAAGAGCGGCATATTTCCGTCAAACCGAAAATGGATTATATTTGAGAATGGCATTATTAAGTATGATATTTGACGGTGATTAATTGCAAGAACAGCTCGCAGATATTAATGAATTCAATTAAAAGGGAAGAAACATTATGTTTTACGAAGCAATATCCAAACCCGCTATGGGAATATTAGAAAATAAAATTAAATAAAATATAGGAATATAAATGAAATCACAACAATTTATTGATTTAGAGAACAAATTAGGTGCTCACAATTACCATCCTCTGGACGTGGTTGTAGAGAAAGCCGAAGGCGTATGGGTTTACGACGTTGATGGTAAAAAATATATGGATTGCTTGTCGGCATATTCGGCAGTTAATCAAGGGCATCGTCATCCAAAAATATTCAATGCAATGGTTGAACAAGCTCAAAAAGTAACTTTAACAAGCCGTGCATTCCGCAATGATCAATTACCAAGATTATACGAAAAATTAAACAAAATGACTGGTTATGATAAATTCTTGCCAATGAATACTGGAGCAGAAGCAGTTGAAACTGCAATTAAAACTGCTCGCAAATGGGCTTATTTGAACAAGAATTTACCCGAAAATTCAGCAGAAATTATCGTTGCAACCGACAATTTTCACGGAAGAACAACAACTATCGTAAGTTTCTCGACTGATCCAGATGCTTACGAAAATTATGGTCCGTTCACTCCTGGATTTATAATTGCAAAATATGGTGATATTGCTGATTTCAAAGCAAAAATCAACAATAATACTGCTGCAATTATGATTGAACCAATCCAAGGCGAAGCAGGAATTGTTGCTCCTCCAAAAGGATTTTTGCAAGATGTAGCAAAATTATGTAAAGATAATAATATTTTATTTATTTGCGATGAAATTCAATCTGGCTTGGGACGTAGTGGCAAATTATTCGCTCACTATTACGAAGATGTTCGCCCAGATGTTGTGATTGTTGGCAAAGCACTTGGTGGTGGATTCTATCCAGTTTCGGGTATTTTAGCAGATAGTGCTATTCTTGATGTATTCCAACCGGGCACTCATGGCTCAACTTTCGGAGGTAATCCATTAGCAGCAGCAATTGCAGTTGCATCATTGGAAGTTATCGAAGAAGAGAACTTAGCTCAAAAATCATTCGAACAAGGCAACTATTTTGTTGAGAAATTGAAAGCATTGAACATTCCATATTTCAAGGAAGTTCGTGGTGCTGGATTATGGATTGGATTGGAATTGAACACTAAAGCACGTCCATTTACAGAAGCGTTGAAGGAAGAAGGAGTATTGGCAAAGGAAACTCACGTGCATACAATTCGCTTTGCTCCACCGCTTGTTATCACAAAAGAAGAGATTGATTGGGCAATAGAAAAAATAAATAAAGTATTCACAACAATTAAACCAGTAGAATAAATTAATTGAACTAAA
>DYPF01000019.1:4649-26388 GCA_020720105.1 Chloroherpeton thalassium | reverse complement strand
ATTTAGTAATAATATAAAAAAAATCAGTAATTCTTTTGAAATTACTGATATAATTTGTATTATGATTAGTTATTTTATTATGATAAACAATATATTTATCAATAAGATGAGTATTTTACTTAATAATAGAAGTGAGGGGACCACGTAGTCCATTGTAACTTGATAAATTCGCCTCTACAAAGCCGATTGGTATCTTAGCGGCAACTTTAATAGGCATCTTTCTATCGTCATTAGTAAGCCAGATGTAAATAGCACCATCAGCATTGAAAAGACCACCCTCCTTAATGAGAGGTTCAATAACGATGCAGTTAAATTTACCAGCATAGACCTCACAAATCTCTCTACGATGGATCTTTACTCCCAATTTATAAGTCTTTCCATCAAAGAAATTATCAAGATATATAATACTGCCGTTCTTATAACTATTCAAATCGAGAGTACGAACATAGTAGAAGGCAGAAATAATATCGTGGACATAAGGAGGAATAGTAAAAATGGAATCTTTAAAATGAGCGACATTATTTATATTATTGAAATAGGACTTAGAATCACGCTTATAGCGACCTTCACGAACCTTTTGAGTAAAATCCCAAGGAAAAATACCATTTACATCAAGAGCGGTTACAAATATATCACGAACTTTGTAAAGCCAATCAAGACTTTCGAGAGATCTCGCTTCGAAATGCACTTGATAAGCATTCCTGCCGAAGCGATTAAGAGGCTTGGGAGCAATTTCAAGGAAGCCGGTGCCAGCAGTAATAAACTTATAACCAATTTTATAATCCAATCTTTCGCCATAACCAAAAGAATTGTTATTATGACTACGAAAATTGTAATTAGCAACTTGCTGATTGGTAAGATTAAGAGGAGAATCCTCGCCAGTAACGATGATTTGGAAGAAAACAATCGTAAAAATAGCGAGAATAATAGATTTGAAGTAAGAATTATTATTATTCATTATATTATTTTTAATATTAGACGAAAAAAGACGAATAAAATTATAAGCAAGACGAATACAAAAAGGAAAATCATTAATCAAAATATAGAAAAATTTAGCGAGGAAAGGAGCGGGACTTTAATTATCGCTAATAATATCTCTGATTCTGTAACCAACACCACGAATACTCTGAAAAAGTTGTTTGTTTTTCTTATAATCAATCTTCGAGCGAAGGCGTTTAATATAAACATCGATAATATTACTATCAGAATCGAAGTTATGCTTCCAAACGTGCTGGGTAATAGTACTTCTGCTGAGGATTCTATTCTTGTTACGGACAAAATACTCAAGGAGGGTGTATTCTTTAGTAGTCAATTCGATTTCTTTACCATCACGGAAGGCAACGTGAGCAACTGTATCGAGAAGAAGATCACCACATTTTAGCTTAGTAGTCTTGTCGGGGAGAGTTCTACGAAGAATGGAGCGAATACGAGCAGATAATTCTTCCATAGCAAAAGGCTTACCCATAAAATCATCAGCACCCAAATCAAGACCACGAATGCGATCTTCAACATTATCACGAGCGGAGAGAAGAATAATAGGAGTATTGACGCCTGCATCACGCACTTCGCGAAGAATAGTATAACCATCTTTACCTGGAAGAATGACGTCGAGAACAATCGCATCAAAAATGCTATTAACAATCAAATCCACGGCGGAATCACCATCATTAATAGTCTCTACCATAAATCTATCTTGAGTTAGACCGTTCTTAATGAAAGCAGCAATCTTGTTATCATCTTCAACAATTAGAATACGCATAATAATTACCTATAATTTATAATTTTAATTAATAATTTTCTTTTATTTTCTAATGAAAACAGGATAAATCTCCTTCGCTCCATTAGATTGTTCAAATAAAATGTAATACATACCATTCGCGACGGGCTCATTATTCATATTATAACCATTCCAACTATCACAATAGACGATATTACTCTTGCGTGGCTGGTTTTCAATAATATTTTTGACGATGCGATTAGCTTGGTCGATGATACGAATAGAAATATCGTCATTAACAGGAATTTCGTAGACAATTTCCATCTCGCCGAAGTTAGGACGGAAAGGATTAGGAGAAACGGTATTAATATATTTAGGGGAAACATCGGTCAAAATAGTATCGAATCTAAAGCAGGAGGAATTACTACAAGCACGGAGATGGATTTTATTAGGCAAATTGTAAGGAATATTCCAACTGAAGCCGAGAGAATCAGCGGGGACGGAGCCGATAATAGTCAAACTATCGCCGAGTTTATCGGAGAAGTAGAAATTAATAGTATCAATCGCAAGGGGAATAGTGTAGAGCGTGTCCCAACTAAAGACGAGAGTAGGACAATTAGTCAAACAAGGCTCGAGAGTAATAGGGAGCGGAGCAGGAAGAATGTTCAGGGAATAAACTTGAGAAGTATCGTTAAATTGCGTCCTGTGGATGATAAGGCGACTAAGCAAAACAGCAGAAGAATCAGGGCTGGAGCAATTAAAAACAGGTAAGCAAGGAACAATACCCTTCAGCACGAAGTCTTGATTAGGATTAATCTTAATACCAGTAGCAAACTGCCAACTTGCAGTATCGGTGGCGATTTGCATCGAAAGCGAATCCACGCATTTAGTATTGCCGGTGATAATAATCTTATCGCCGATGTTATAATCAATAGTAGCGAACTCATCAAGATTAAATCTGGGGATTTCAAAAGACATAATGGCGGAAGAATCAGAAGTCTGGCTTGGATTTTTAATACCAGAGAGCACAAAAAAACCTTCCTTGCCGGAAAGTTTATCATCAATAACGAGATTGTAAAAACAAGTATCGCAATTATTATTAACATTATAGTCAATAACTTGCAAAGAATCCCAAGTAGGAATAGAATCTATAGTACGTTGAAACTTGATTTGCACTTGATTTTCAGATAAGGTGTAATTAGTCCACTTCAATTGGAGAGTATCACCATAGCAGAGCATTTCGGGAGGAGATTGTTGCAAAATAGGATTAAGCACTTTAAGAGAATTAGGAATAAAAGAGCCAATTAAATAAGTGCTATCGTTAGTTGTGACAATTAAATCGTTCCTACCATCGCCTTCCATATCAGCAACCGAAACAGAAAAGATATTTTGATTGACGAAAGTGTGAGTAAATAAAGTATCAAAGTGCATTCCAGATTGGAAATTCTCGTTTTGATAATCACGCATAGTAAGGATTCTCAAAGTTCCACCGCTTACAAGGAAAATTTCATCT
Organism: Chloroherpeton thalassium; assembly: GCA_020720105.1. Classification (GTDB taxonomy): domain Bacteria; phylum Bacteroidota; class Ignavibacteria; order Kapaibacteriales; family UBA2268; genus GWF2-33-9. The sequence continues at coordinate 23,158 of DYPF01000019.1, read as the reverse complement.
TTATTATTAGGCAAACCATCAAAATCATTCACAGCGGCAACCCACCCGTTAATTCTTTGGGTACAAATAGTATCAAATTGGTAAAGATAAGTGCCCGGAGGAGAAGGTTTAGCAATATCGCCATTAGTTTGATAGCGAACTACCATCAATTTATTAGAAGGATAAGCATAATTTGGAGTTGATTGAGTAATAATCAATTCCTTGCCCGGATTATTTGGGAAATGTGGCTTATTTTCGTTCCAAGAATTGCCATCAACATTGCCCATAGCAACAGACCAGTAATGGTTATCACCACCAACTATAGGCGGAAAGACAGCATCACCAGGGAAAGTAATTGGGTCGCCTTCTTTGGTGTATAAATGCAATTTAGATTTACCAACAGAGCCTTCCAACCCATTGTATTCTTCGGTTACTAATATAAACATATTCTCACCCGAACCTTCGTCAGTCAAATCCACCCAATAAGGTCGGACAAGCGGGCGTTTACCATTAGCAATATTTTTAAAATCACGAGGGAAAATCGCTTCTCGAATCGTATTATCTGTAATATCAAAGCCAACAAGATAAGGTCTATTAGAACGAGTTTGAAGTGTTATAGGATTATTTACTAAAATCGAGTCGGCAACACTTGGAAAAGTAGGTAATGCAACAAAAGTTTTCTCATCATACACAGAAACAGATGGTTGGAATAGATTAACTTCTGGACCCATAGTGATTCTATAATCAACATCATCGCCAACATCAGAAACAGGGAAGCCTGAAGTAAGAGACGAAACAGAAAATTTCAACAAGCCACGCAAAAACGGAGTATAAGGTGGATTTTGATTTGGAACTTCGGGAGTATGAGTATTTACAGTTGAATAAATTTGCAAATCAGTACCATAAAGTTTGCCCGCAAAAGGCTTGATAGAAGCATAGATATTTGGTTTATAGGCACGCATATCTACAGCCAATCTACGAGAAATCAGAATTGTATCTTTTGGAGTATTATAAGTAAAAATGTAGCTATGAGCAACAGAATCAGTGCTTGTTTCCATACTTTCGGTAAGCATAACAACAGGTAAGTTACTGCCATTAATATCTGGAGAAAGTGTATCTAAAAGCAAAGAGATTGACCTTACACCACGAACAAATTCGGGAAAATCAAATATTTTGGCAATTTTGCCATTACCATTAACAACTACAATCTTATCGCCCATCACCGCAGCAAGTTCATTTGGAGCATAAGTAAAAATATCATTCAACTTTTGATTATTGATAATATTTCCAATTAAGGGATGAACTTCCCCTGAAATCAAAGGAGTAGACCATTTAATAAGGATCGAATCGATTGATTGTTGATTAGATTTATGTGAATTATGCTTATTTGCTGCTGCATTTCCTTCCAAGAATTGCCAATTTGATGGATTAGCAGGATAAATTTGCGAAATTGCAAAATCAAAGTTCAGAACAGAAAAAACAAGCACTAAAAAATACAATTCAAAGTGCAAGTTCTGCACTTTTTCCCTGGTTTTAGTATATTTTTTGTTACTAAACATAAAATTAATATTTTGTAATATTCTTTTAATACAAATTAATAAATTTTTCATATTCATTTAATAATTCTCCAAAAAAAATGTATTATTTTAACCACAAAAGTAGTTAATTGATTAATTCAGAAAAAATTATACCAAAAAATTAATTATTTTCATAAATTTTTCTTGTTTTTTAAGTCAATTTGTATTAATTTTATATTTGTTGAAATTTCAAGTAATCAAAAGGTAAAATTTATGAATTTATTACTCAAAACTATGAAAAACTTATTTATTTTTACAATTGTTGCCCTAATTTCCTATTCAGGTTCAATTGCCCAATATGTGCCGAATCAAGATTATTTACTCGGCTACGAAGAGCATTACGACCAATTGCCCAATATTCAGCAGTGTCAAGAAGGAACTTTGAAAGAGTCCGAAAAAGCTAATATATTAAATTACATTAATTTTATTAGAAGCATCCACAAGTTAAAACCTGTTCAGTATAATCTTAGTGGTGATAAATATGCTCAAAAATCTGCATTAATCCAAGCTGCAAATGCTACTTTGAGCCACACACCAGATCAATCATTTTCTTGCTATTCTGACGATGGTTATTATGGTTCGGTTAATTCCAATTTGCATTTGCATACAAGTAGCGGCAGTTTAAATCCTGCTTCCAAAGAATCAATTATTGGATGGATGATTGATGATCATTCAGGTAATGCACCTGATAGATGCGGTCATAGACGTGCAATCATAAATCCTTGGGTTACTGTTATTTCGTTTGGTAGAGTAGATGGCATTGCAAATGTTGGTAACACAAACACTTCTGCAATGGCTTTGCTTTATATGGACCATGTTGATGGTAATATCTCCGATATGCCCTCAGAGTTTGTTGCATATCCATTTCAAAATTATCCAATTGAATTAGTTAATAAATCTTGGTATTTATCTTTTTCACCATTCTATGATATGAACAGATGGTCTGGTAATACAGCGATTGACTACACAAATGCTCAGATAAAAGTAAAAACTGACGATGGAACTCCAATGAATGTGCATAGCTTAATTTATGATTTCGAAGGTTGGGGTGCTATTCATAATAATATTCGTTTTATGGTTGATAATATGCAAAACGAAGTTAAATACAATGTTACTGTCGAGGGAATAATTGTTAATGGTCAGCAAAAAGAGTACAATTATTGGTTCAAATTAACAAATAATGTAATGGGGCAAAAACCCGCCACTCCAGCATTGTCTTACCCAATTGATAAGGCAACAAATATGGCTGTAAACTTAGGTTTTTCGTGGAGTGTAAGTGAATTTACATATCAATATCATTTCCAATTAGCAAAAAATCCCGAAATGACAGACTTAGTTAAAGATGAATATATTATCTCCAATGGTTCAGTAATAAAAGGCTTGGCAAATGAGACTACATATTATTGGAGAGTAAAAGCCGCAAATGACATTGGCGAGAGTGAGTGGACCGAAGTAAGAAGCTTTACAACTGCTGCACCAAAACCCGAAAAACCTACATTAGTTTTGCCAGAAAACGAATCTACCAATCAAACCTTAACTCCACTTATGAAGTGGGCATATATTCACGGTGCTTCCACTTATCAATTACAAATTTCAAAGAAGTCAAACTTTGATTCCTTTTTTATTGATATAGATGAACAATCTTTGATTGATACTTTCTTTACAGTTCCAGCAGAGAAACTTTCTGCAAATACAACTTATTATTGGCGTGTTCGTAGCGAAGCAGGTGGTGTTACAAGCAATTGGTCGAGTGCTTGGAAATTTAAAACAAAAGCTCCCGATCCAGCACCTGAAACTGCATCACTTTATAAGCCTGCACTTGAGGGGCAAAATATTGAATTAAACACTAAATTCGAATGGAGTGCCCAACAATATACTCAATATTACATTTTACAAATTGCAAAATCAAATGATTTTGCTAATACAACTTTAACTAAAAAAGTAACTACAAATACTTGCGAATTAATTGGCAATGAATTATTAGAGCCAACTACTAAATATTATTGGCGTGTGCAAGCAATCGGAGAAGGTGGATTTAGTGAATGGTCACAGGTGTTTAACTTTACAACTCAAGAAGGACAAAGTGTTAAATATACTAAACCAGCAGTGAATTTTTCTGTTTATCCTAATCCTTCTTCCAAAACAATAACAATTGAGAATCAAGATGTTTTGATGCAGAAAGTAGAGATTATGGATATTTACGGTATCGTTTTGGTTGAAAAATCATTATTAAATACTCCAAGTTATGCAACAACAATCAATATAGAGAATATTAATAATGGACTATTTTTAATTAAAATTACAACAGAAAAAGGAATTATAATCACAAAATCAATTAAGATTTAATGATAATTATAGTTTAAATGGATAGACCAAATAATATTTTGGTCTTCCATTTATTCCTATTTCTATCGCAGGAGACGGTAATTTAAATAGTTTGAAATTTTGCTTAAACCAATTCCAAAATGGATGTCCATCGGGCAATAATTTAACAATATTATAATCAATAGATATAATAATTTTTCTATTACCCCAAGCAGCATCAGATACTTTTTGAGAAATATTTGGGTCGCACTCAGGATTATATGGGTCGCATAAAGAATATGCAGTGTAGCCTATAGCAAGCTCTAACCAGTCTGGAACATATTCCTTAACAACACCTCCAAAAAGATTTTGAATATTTATTGTCATCCAGAAAGTTTGTGTGCTATAATCATCAATAAATGATTCGTGAGGCACCCTATGTTTTTCGTCAACCCATTCAGGATTAACGTACATAAACTTTGGATTAAAGTTCTGAAGTACTGGAAAATAATATTGAGCAAGAAAAAATCCAGACCCCAAAACATCTGCATAAAAATCCGATGGAGAAAATCCAAACCCCTTACTATAACCATCTAATACTTCTATATAACTCATATATCCAAGCCCAAGTACCGAACCAATAATATTGGACATTTCCCATGACAATCCCGAAGTAATCAAACCTTCGGTAAAAACATAACTTGTAGAATACCCACCATAGAAATGCCCAAATTTATCTACCCAAAGAGCATATTGTATATCTTCATAAAAATGAAATGGACCAGTCTCTTTCCAAACATCACTTTGTTGTACGGAGTGTTGAGCGTAGAAAATTGCAGCATAAATTCCCCCTACAATCGCAATATTAACTGGTTTAGCATGTGAATTCAAATACGGCAAATTGCCAGTCATTGTGTATCTTGGCTGATTTCCATAAATAAATAATGATTCAGGAACAGTCGGATAATCAGTTAGTTTGTATTCCTCTGAAGTGGGTGTTAAATACAAACAATTAGTAGTATTTTGCCCATCAAGAGTTGTTTTCATTGATTTATCAAAAAAAGATTCAGCATTTATTAAGTTGTTTGCATTTTCTTTGTTTAAAATTGAAGAAAAATAACTAATTTTGTTAATTGTAAAATTGTCTAATTGGCAATAGTTATTTTGAGTTAGCAAAATAAACACTGAGCTCAAAATTATTAAATATGTATTTTTCATTTTTATAAATTTTTATTTAACAAAATTACAAAACAATTATTTAATTTGAATGAATGAAATTTCCAAAATATTAACAAATGCAAGAATTTTAAAAGGTCTCACAATCCAAGATTTGAGTGATTCTACTAAAATTCGCAAAATAATAATTGAAAATATTGAAAATGGAAATTTTGAAGAATTTCAAGATGTTTACTTAAAGGCATATATTCGGAATATTGCCAAAGAATTGAAACTTCTCGAAGATCCTGAATTTATTGAAGCTTACAAATCAATTAATAAATCCAGCAGAAGTAGAAGTACAAATTCTACTGACGATAATACAAGCAATAATAAAGCTCCTTCTTATACCGACAATGTTTTAGATGTTTCTACAACAAGCGGCGATAGTATTTCTTCATACAATCCCAAGAGTAAGAATACCTCTTTATTTAAAAAGCAACCTAAATTATCTTATAATTTTATTGCTTACACATTATTATTTCTTTTATTAGGCTCGATACTTATTTATACATTTTATCCATTCACAAGTTCGAATGATGATATTCCCGAACTTGGAATTAGTCCGACAAATATTGCTGAACAAGATAAGAAAGATGAAGAAGAAGATAATTCTAATGGTTTATTAAATTTCTTTCAATCTTCGGATAGCTTGAAATTAACTGCAAAAGCTTTCGACTCCGTCTGGGTAAACTTATTAATTGATAAGAAAGAAAAGGTACAATTAGTTCTTTTGCCTAATCAAAATTACGTTTGGTCTGCAAAGGAAGAGTTTTTAATCACACACGGAAATTCAGGAAAGATTAAACTGTGGTTGAATGACAAAGAATTAGAGCAATTTGCTCCAAATGGATATATAGCAAAAAATGTTTTGGTTACTTCTAACAAAATTGTAAATCCTAATAATCAACGAGTTGATTCGCTAAAAAAAATACGAAAAAAACCTAAGCAAGAAGCAGAACCACAATTAAGATTAATAGAACCAAGCAATATTAATAACTAAGTTTTTAGATTTTTTGTAAAAGTAATTATTCGTGCTTCGAATTAATTGATAGCCAACTAAATTGAATCATTAATTATATCGTGCAATCTAACAATACCCACTACTTCCCTATTCTCGTTACATACAACCAAAGAATTTATTTGACTACTCCTATTTTCCATTATCGCAATTGCTTGTTCCAGAAATTCATCTGGCGAAATAGTTATTGGATTCTCGGTCATAATCATTGTTGCATTCAATGCTGAAAGGTCTTCGTTTTTCATTAATGCTCTTCTAAGGTCACCATCAGTAATAAAACCTTTAATCTTCTTTTCATCATCAACTACAGCCGCACAGCCAAGTCCTTTTTCTGTTATCTCGATGATTGAATTTTTTAATGAATCATTGGGTTTTACTAAAGGTATTCTATTTCCAGAATGCATAATATCTTTTACTTTCACAAGTGTTTGCCTTCCAATCGAACCTAAAGGATGAGTTTTGGATAAATCTTTAACTGTAATTTTCTTTAGTTTAGCAGCAAAAACTGAAATCACATCACCAATTACTAAGCTAACTGTTGTGCTTGATGTTGGAGCTAATCCAAATAAGCAGGCTTCCTGAGTAATTGATGCGTCCAGAACTATATCACTATTGTTGGCTAAAGCAGAATCAACATTACTAACTATTGAAATAATTTTTGCATTTCTCGACTTTATGTAAGGAATCAATCGAATAATTTCTTCTGTATTTCCACTTTTGGAAAGCATTATGATTACATCATCTTCTTGCACAATTCCAATATCGCCATGCAATGCCTCGACAGGATGAAGAAATACAGCAGAAATAGTGTAGCTTGATAAAGTTGCGGCAAGTTTTCGTGCAATCAGACCACTTTTGCCAATTCCAGAAAGGATAATTTTATTTGCATTAGCAATCAATTCAGCTGCTTTTAAATAATGATCGCTAATCTTAGACTCTGCCAAGATTAGCGAATTTATTTGGATATTAAATAATTCCTTTATTCCGTTTATGTTATTTTCAATTTCCATTAATTTGCATTTTTTAAAAATGTAAATTAACTAAACTTAGTTGAAAATCAACCTGGAGGCCAATTGAAAATTCTTCCACCTAATAAATGCAAATGAATATGGAAGACAGTTTGACCTGCACCTTCGTTTACATTAAACACTAATCTGTAACCATCTTCTGCAAAACCCTTCTGTTTGGCGATGCTTTTGGCAACAAGAAACATTTTTCCTATCAACTCTACATCATCGGGTTCTAAATCATTAATTGTAGGAATTTGCTTTTTGGGTATAATTAAAATATGAGTAGGAGCTTTGGGCGAAATATCATTTATCGCAAAAATATCATCATCTTCATATTCAAAAGTAGCAGCAATTTCTTTATTTAATATCTTCGTAAAAATTGACTTTTCCATTATATTGTTAATTAGAATTTTTATGAAAAAAAACGAGGCTGTTCTCATTACAAAAACAGCCTCGTTAAGATTAATTAGTGATATTAGCGAACTAAAGTCATCTTGCCAGTTAATATATCTTTACCAGCTGTTAAGCGATAAATATAAGTTCCTGAAGTAACAAATTGATTAGATTGGTTAGTACCATCCCAAACATATTTGTGAGAAGCACCATTTAATTCATTGTTTACTAAAGTTTTAACAACATTACCATAAATATCTAATACTTCTAAAGTAGCAAAAGTTCTGTTAGGTAATGTGAATGATAAAGTAGTAGCACCTTTGAATGGGTTTGGTGAGTTTGGTTCTAAAACTAAAGCAGCTTCAGTACCAAATGTAACAGTAACCACATCACTTGTTTCGCAAGCTTGAGTACCATCTTTATCAACTTGACGTAAACGATATTGGTAAGTAGTGTTTGGTACAACATTTTCATCTAAGAATGAATAACGAGTAGCAACTGAAGAGTTTCCTTTACCTTCTTTAAAGCCGATAGATTGGAAAGCTACATCAGAACTAGTACCTTCACGTTTTTCAACATAGAAGCCAAAGTTATTTTCTTCAACTGAAGTTTCCCATAATAAATCAACACCAGCTTGACGAATAGTATAGTCAAAGAAGTTTAATCTAACTGGTAAGTCATCAGAACACCATTGATATTTATCAGCATCTTCGCCAAATGAGCGAAAACCGAAGTATGGACGGTGCATAGGAATCCAAGAACCTTGTTGTAATGTTTGAGTACAATTATCAACTGGATCGCTACCATAGTGATAATAGTGTGGGTATGCAGGATTACCATTAGGAGGAGTAAATTTCACCCAGTTGCCTGTAAATCTAACGTTTTCGTAAACAAAGTAGTTATTATTAACTTTTTGTCCGATAACATTCTTAATTCTGAAGTTTTTATCTAATACCAATGAAGTACCATCTAAGCCATATAATCCGTTAGGAGCTACCGAAGTATTCATAGTTCTCATACCCATACGAGAAGCAGAACCACCCAAATTCAAACCATATTCACCTAATTGAGCTATTGTCACCCAATAAGTACCTGGTTGAACTTCAACAGGATTATTTAATTGCAATGTTACGTATTTTTCGAAACCTAATAAGTTACCATACATACGAGTAGTTGCATATAGACCAATTACTTCGTCTGGTAAACCACCACGATCTTTGTAGATACCAACTTGAATTGGTTCTGGAGATTGGCTTAGACCAGTAAAGAATGTTTGGAAGCCGCGTAAAGTATCGATATTTAAGATATCAAATCTAATTGCAAACTGACCAGACATATCGCCACCAGTTACACCAGCTGCATCACTAATAGCATTCCAAGCTGGCCAACCAGCACCACCAGCATAATTGCTTGCAGCAAAGTTCAAACCACGACCTGGTAAACCTGTAAAGTTATCAACATTACTTTTTGGTTTATTTAAAGCTGGATCATAGGCATAAACATCACCAAATCTTAATGAAACTTTTGTAAAGTTAGTATCATTGATAGTGTTTAAATCTTTTTCAGCCATAATAACCATAGATTCAATAATATAGTTTGACAAAGTATCAGCTTGTGTCTTACGAGCATTCCAAGCAGGCATACTTACTTCGATTTGTTTACCACCATTTAAATTGGAGATATTTTCTGTACGGCAATAAATTGGGTCTTGTTCTTTTTCCCAGAAATCATCAGCACGATAAATCTTAACTTTTATTGACATATTCGGAGCATTTCTCGAAGAGTTATTGCTTAATGAAACATTAATTGGAATACTTGTAGCCTGTGAAGCAGGAGTAATAGTATAAGGCCAAATTAAGTTAATTGCAGAAACTTCGATATCTGGAACTTCTTTAGGAATAGTAATATTTACGTTGTCAATTATCCAGTCATCAGCATCATCGACTAATGGTGAGAATGGATTACAACCCTTAGTATCATCATTTGATAAAACTTTAATTCTGAAACGGAAGTTATATGCACCTTCGTTTTTCCAACGGATAAATGTATCTGGAATAGTTACAAAGTACTTTTTGAATTCATGGTCGATACCATCATCAAATAAGTTAGGACGTAAACCATTTGGCTTCAAACCACCTAAATCTTCCAATGTCAAAGTTGAGTCTTTGTCTGTTTCTAAGAAACCAACACGGTAACCACCTGCACCTAATACAGTGATTGCTGGGTTCTTTGGAAGTGAACCAACACCAACTGGAGCCATACCAAATCTACGTGGGTGAATACTCCAATCAGCATCTAATGGATTAGTAATGCCATTTAAACCATCATCACTTGGTTTTAGAATTTCAACTGCTAATTCGTCAGGAGTTTGTGAAACAGCATTTGTATTAGTGTAAGGAGCGTTCCAAGCACTATTTATAATAACTCTCGGTTCTGGACCAACCATAGTTTGATCTGACCAACCACGAGGCCAATCTTCTTGTTTTTGAGTTCTTTGAACTGAAACTGATAAAATTGAATTATATTTACCACGCATATCAATTGGGAAAGAACGAATTTCGTCGCCATTACCAGCACGACCAGTTAATACACCAGGACTCCAAGGGCGACCATCTAATAAAATTCTATTCATTTTAATTGATGGAGATTCTAATGAAGCTGAAGCATAAGTCTTGTTAGTAATATTACCAATTTCATCGTATTTTGCTTCATAACTTGCATTGAATCTACCTCTTGGTGGTAATGGATTTTCGGAAACTGTTTCGCCATTTACTGCTTCAGCTTCTAAGTTAACCCATTTCCATACTGATGGCATAGTTATACCATATACTTGGTGGAATTCAGTAACATCATCATTGAAAGCAGGCATTCTTCTCATTACAAACAAGTTCAAACTTGTTTCGTCATCAAATGGCCAAGCATCGCCTAATGATTCGCCTTCTGGAGTGTAAGGTTCAGCAGTTACATAAGCACGTAAACGACCGATATTTGAAGGAATAAATTCGTTTGGTTCGAATGGAGCAAAATAAACTTGTGCAAATTTATAAGATGGTATACCTTTATAACCAGTTCCATCAAAGTTAGTCAGTGGAGTTGCTGTATAAACAGAACCACTCTTAGTTACAGTTTGGCATAACCAAGCTTTACCTTGAGGATCTTTACATTGTTCGTAAATCAAAAGAGCGTCTCCACTTGCAGTTGCAGACAAACATCCTTGGCTGATCGGCATAATTCTGTTATAAATAATTTTTTGAGTTACTTGGTTTTCGATACGGAAACGAACGCGGAAGTTCAATTCTTGGTTTGTAAAGTTAACACCATTTGGACCTTGAACATCATTTGTTAAATTTTGAACTAATGCAACTGGTTGAACGGCACCAATTCTAGGAATACCAGCAAATAATTCATAGTTATTAGCACTTGAAATTTTATTTGGGAATTTTTCGATTGGAACTGATAAATCTTTAGTTTCGCGAACGTAGTATTGTACGTCTGGAGCTCTTAAAGTATTTTTCCATTGTTTGAACTTCACTTTTGAAAATGTTCCAGGAACTTTATAGTCAACGTCAGCAATACCACTTAAACGATATTTATCATAATAAACAGTAAATTGTTGATATTCGCCATTTACAAAAGTCGAACCCCATGGATAGAAATATTCAGGAGTAGTTGAAGTTGGTGGAAAATTAGTTGTACTATTTGGATCTGGAGCAGGAGCGCCAGCAGGGTAATTTATATGACGAGCCCAACCACTTACACCGCAAATTGAATTTCTTCTGAATGCTTGATAAGCATAATCAGGCCAAAATGCAAATGTTAAAATTGAAGGAATATCACGATATAAAATTGTAATACTACTATCTTTTCCATTTAATACAATTTGAGCACTCATTTGAGCAATGTCTTCATCTTGGTACAATCTCTTACCTAATGGGAAATTTTGATTTCCACCATAAGCTAAGTTTACGCCACGAACGATTGCCATATTGAATACAGATATAATCATTTTGTCGGATTGGATAGAACGTTTGAAGTAAACTTTACCGTAACCATCAACTTGTTTCTTAACAGGATTCCATTGTGATAATTCCATATCACCCCAAGAAAATGCAATCAAAGCTTGTTTTAAGTTAGCTTTTAAGCCAGTAAAACTAACACCTCTTGCACGAATACCATCTAATAGTCTTGAAGGACCAGTTGTTGGCGGAGCTTCTGTTACTTTATTTGGTTCTAATCCCATAACTGAGTGCATATAACCAAAGTCGTCACGAACTAAGTCGCCTGTTCCATAACCACCACCTATATCTGCCCAAGTGCGGCAACGAGTACAACCAGCATTTGGATCTGTAACTGTTACAAACCAATCCATACTCATAGGATCATAAGCTGTTAATGAACCAGTAGGAACAATTCTATTTCCTGATTCATCGTAGAAATATCTTCTATTTGTTAATGCAATCACACCATTAGTGGATACATAGAAGGAGTCAAATCTTACACCATTGAAATAGAAACCACCAGCAATACTCAAAGGCATAGGACCAGCAATCGCATCATCAGTTGAATCGAGTGCACCATCACCTACTACTGAGTGATCCCAAAAGTTTACTAATTGATTGTAAACATTTGCAGTGTTACGGAAAAATGGCAAACCATCATTTTTGTATTCGTCCCAATGTTCTTTAGGAAGAATTCTTGGACCTGGAAGTACTCTTGTCCATAAACCTGGTTCAGTGTTTGTGTCAACATAAGACTGAAGGATATCCCATTTGGATGTTCCATCAGCATTTCTGAACTTAGGATCGATGTATTCGTCAGTATCAACCCAGAAGTAACCAGTTGAAATGGTTGCTTGAGTTCTTGGTTGAGTTAACTCACTGAAAGGAGCAGGGAAACTTGTAGCAGCCGGACCGAATGTTGGTGGCTCCGCTAAGTTACTCTTTCTTTGAAGTTGATTATCACCAGCTTTATTTTCAGCATATACTGATGTTATTGCAATGATAACCACTAAAAGAAGTGCAAAAAACTTCTTCATTGTTATACCTATAAATTTAGTTGAACATATATTTTTGTTATACATTATTTATTTTCTAAAAAAATTATTTAATTAATTAGCAAAATTAATAATTATTATTGGAATATTTTCAAATAATAATTGTTATGCTTATCTCTTAAATCTCCATCCTTTATCTTCATTTTCGAAAATCCAACCAACAATTTTTCCTTCGTTGAATGTTTCGAAATGATCCCAATAGTCTTGAGTATACGTGAATCTAGAGCTTGTATCATTAATTGGTAAAGCTTTTGATTCATTAATGATATTATTAATAATTACTTTCCATACATCAAAATTACTTGGTCTTAAGTCTATCCAACCTTCGTTGCACCATTTATTAATATTTTCAGGTGTAAGTTGCAATGATAATTCTGCTTTATGAACAGGAATTTTTACTTCCTTTCCACGAATATATCTTTCACCATCACTTAATAATATCACTAAACCAACTGACAGCATTTGTGAACGCAATAAATCATTATTTCTTAATAATTCTTCTGCTTTTTTAGAAATATCTACTGAAGGAACTTCTAAAAACTCATACATTGAACCAGTAATTTTTTTAATCAAATTAGCTTCGAATAATAATTTCGACAACCGAGGTGGTCCTAATAATTCGAATGCAATGCTTTCGGTATTTGTTTCTATTTCTAATTTTTTCAATTTGTCCAAAGCTGAACTTCTTAATAATCCACCACGATAAGTTGGTCCTAAGGTGGAAGCATCTAATGCACCAATTACATCGTGTCCTGTATTTCCAGCTCTAATTTCGTGAACCAAATAAGTTGCAATTTCTTCGGGCGTTACAATTTCCATCTGACCTAAGGAAGTAATTGTTTCAAATTCAGCTCTTGAGAATGTTCCATTTTCGCCGGTATCAACAAATACTGCTTTGTAAGTATCATTTTTATCAATAATATTTGCGAAATCGCTAAATACCAAATCTCCTTTTGCAATAATCGCATCATCTAAATTCATATCAACTAATTCTATTGGTCTGCCGCCACGTTTGATTTCGCCGAAATGAATTTTTTTCCAAGCAATAGCTGCAGTTGGCTTAATTTCTTTTACAAGCGGTCCTTCTGGAGTTCTTGCCATTATATAAAGCAATAGAGTTTGTGCTCCAGCAACAGCTGTTTTGGACATTAATACTCGTGAAGGTCTTTCTTCGCTATGAGTGTAAGGAATATTGAAGCCCATTCCGCCAGTTCCTGCTGTACCAACCTTGAAATACATTTGAGTTTTGCTTTCGAGCATTGCTTTTTGAAGAACTTGAATATGCCTAATTAACTGTGGAATATATGTGCTTGCAATTATTTTTTCCATAATTTCTTGGTCTGGATTGCCTTCTTTCATTTGTGCCAAAGCTTTAGCTGTAGTACTGTAAATATCAAGATAAGCAATACCAGTAGCAGTATTAATACAATCAATAACAATGTCAGGTTTAAATTCAATAATTAATTGATATAAAAACATATTTTTAAGAATAGATTCATCTAATTCATTAAAAATATCGCCGATAAATTCCCTTCTGTTCGAAGCATTTGATATTACCGTGTTCCAATTTTCATCTTTCCATTCAATTCTGGAAAAAATATTACCCCACCTTGGTGTAAATTCTGTTGTAGTACCTTTGTATTCTCTTTGTAAGTCTTGAACTGCTTCTTCGGCTTCGCTTTGACGTAAGGAAGAAATAATTAACTGCTTGGGATTAAATCGCATAAGCTCATGACTAATTGCTGAGCCTACTAATCCAAACCCACCTAAAATAAGAATTTTTTTACCATCTATTTGCATTTATTTTCTCAAAATTTTATTTTGTTTAAGATTTATTCACATTTGTCTTAAATTAAAATCCTAATTTAACAAATATTTAGAAATTAGCAAAATAATTGTTAAAACTATTGTCATTTTTTCCCTTACAACTTCGTAGTTTTTTCTTTATTATTTTGTGTCCTTCTAAAGACTATAAACAACTGAATGTGTATTTTATAACATCATTTTTTATAATAATTTTCAACATATTTCTAAGTCATTATATATAAAATAGTTACATAGATAATATTTTTGAAAATATTTTTTCATTTATTAAAGAAATTAATTCTATTTTCATTCTATGTTCATAAATTGTTTTTTCGATATTTCCTACTACTTCTATGTAGTTTTCTGTGTGTCCCTGAAAATCTCCTTTATCATTTATTTTTTCTATAATTGCATCTTTTACTTTTCCAAGTTGTGAATTATTGAATATTAATTGCTTTTGAACACCCAAATCGATCAATTTTTTTGTCCTAATCTTTTTTTCAAATTCATCTACTTTAACTTTCATAGTTGAAGCTATTGTTCCCTTACGGTCTGAATATGAAAAAACGTGCAAATAACTTATTGGCAAATCATTAATAAAACTATAAGTTTCCTCGAATTCATTTGGTCCTTCGGTAGGAAATCCAGTAATGACATCCAAACCTATACCTGCATCTGGTGAATATTGCCTTATAAAATCTACTTTATCCCTAAATTGTTGAGTATTGTATCGGCGTTGCATTGCTTTTAGAACACTATCCGAACCGCTTTGCAAGGGTAAATGAAAATGCGGACAGATAATTTGACTATTGCTAATTTCCTTGATTATTTCTTGGTTTAGAACATTTGGCTCAATCGAAGATATGCGGATCCTCAAGCCTAAATCAGAATCGTTAATTAACTTAATAATATCGGTAAATCTTTTATTTTCATAATTATATTCCGACAAATTTATTCCCACTAACACTACTTCGGGGTAGCCTGTTTGTTGCAACTTATGAAGTGTTGGGATAATATTATCAAACTCCATTGACCGGAAATTTCCACGTGCTTTTGGAATTATACAATAAGTGCAAGTGTATTCGCAGCCATCTTGAATCTTTAGAAATGCTCTTGTTCTTGTATCATTTTCTGAAGTATAAGCAATCTCGAAAGGTAGATTAGTTTCGCAAGAATGACTCGATTCTGTTCGCTCTAATTCAGCTTTTGGGGAATGAGTAATACTCTGAATTATATCATTACCTGAAGTTAAATTTTCCGCAAATTCTAACACTTGCATTTTTTGAGTATTATCAAAAACAGCAGCAACACCTTCTATTTGTTCAAACTGCTCCTTGCTTGTTGTAGCGGCACATCCAGTAACAATCACTTTTAAATTAGGATTTTTGCGAATTGCTGCACGAATAATTTTCCGAGAATCAGCATCAGCTCTGTGGGTAACTGTGCAAGTATTGAACACCATTACATCTGCGGCATCAGGTTCCTTTTCGATTATGTATCCTTGTTGTTCAAACTTTGTATTTAAATACGAAGCTTCTGCATAATTAACTTTGCACCCTATGGAAGTGATATATACTTTTTTCATTATTGCTCGTAATAATCTTTGAGTGGTTTGACTTTGATTCCATCTAAGAATGCCTTAAATGTATGCTTAACATCTGATAAATTTTTACTTCTCTGAATTATCCATTTAAGTAGGTAGATTATTGGTCGTAAGTTTCTAACTGCAAAATTACCATAAAGTCTGTCCATCCAGATTTGATTTCTGAATATATAATAACGTTTTGAAGTGTGAATTTGCTGTTCCATATTATAATCAAGCAAGCGATGGATATTTACTGTAGTAATCATTGCTGCATTAATTCCGCTATTCTTTGCTCGCAAACAAAATTCGGTATCATCACCAAATATGAACACTCGCTTATCGGGCAAACCAATTTTCGAAATCACCGAACGGTGAAAGAAAGCACCTTCAAATGTTAGTCCATCTACTTTGATTAATTTACTTTTAATCGATTCTTCATCAATAATTTTTGCCCAAAAACTTTTAAACGGATTTGATAAATTAATATCAATAACCTCGTTGTAAAAAATATTACCTTTATTATCAATTCGCAAAGGAGCCATTATGGTATTTTTTTCTCGATTGGCAAATAATTCTTCTAAGCAATTTGAATTTGGCAAAATATCATCGTCCATTTCCCAGATCCATTCATAACCAAGTTCATAAGCAGTTCGAAATGCTGTATATTGCCCGCCACTACTACCCGAATTAGGTTGAGTAACAATTATTAGTTTTGAATTAAGTTCCTTTTGCATTTCTAACCACTCAAGAGTTCCATCTGTAGAACTATTATTAACTATTATCAACTTATCGTAAGGTTTTGTTTGTTGATTTAGTGATTCATAAAGCCTTTTCAATAATTCCAGACGATTGAAAGTAACTAAAACGATAGCCACTTGGTTTATTAAAATCTTGTCGGCTGGAACTTTATCGGATATTTCTAAGGATTTTGTCATAATAATTATTTATAAATATTTGGTTCAATTAAAAAAAGTTTTGATGTTGCTACATTCAAAATATATTCGCATACAGTATTTATTGATTCAATATAAGATGGAATAAACAGAATTTCCTGAGCTTTTTCTTTGCTAATCCACTGAAAAGCAGTATGTTCATTAGATATTTTAATTTGTGAAGTAGGCTCAATTTCTAAGGCAAATACGGGCGAAAATGCCACTGCATCACGCTTAACACTATAATAACTTGCAACTTTTGGTACATTCCATAAATTGATAAATTTTTCTATCCCTGTTTCTTCTTTTAATTCTCGCAAAGCTGCCACAAGCGTATTTTCGTTTTCCTCTCGAGTGCCAGTACAAATTTGCCAAATTCCAGGATAGACATCGTCATCATCAGCTCTTTTTAGAATAAGAAATTTATATTTATTATCAAATTTTGAAAACACAACAATTTGAAATGTATTGGAAATTATCTGCATAATTGATTTTTTTTGAAAAAAATATAAAAAATAAGTACTTTTTTGAATTTTATTTAAATTAATTTACTAAATTACTAAAATTTAAAATTTAAAAAGCAATTTATATGATAAATAGCAAATACGAAATAGTAATTGTTGATGATAGCAAAATAGCAGTTGAAACCATTAACAAAATGATCGATCGCATTGGGGGCTTTATAGCTTACCAAGCACATTCAGGTAAAGATTGTTTAAGATTATTAGGTAATCATGATATTGACATCATTCTTATGGATGTTTTTATGGAAGGAATGTCTGGATTTGATACCGCAAGAGTAATCAGAGGCAACTCGCGTTTTAGCGAAATTCCAATAATTTTTATGACCGCATTCGATCCCGATAATGAAATGAAAGAACAAGCAATCGAGTTAGGTGGTATTGATTATTTAATAAAACCTTTTACCGAAAAAGAATTGAAAAACTTTATTCATCTTTATATTAGGTTTATCGAGCGAGAAAGGCGAATAAATAAGGAATTATCAATATTAAATTTACAATTAAATTCTGAAATCGAACAAAGAGAAAAAATCCTTAAAGAATTGCAAGAAGCTCTTGATGTTCGTCACAAAATGTTTGCAATTGTTAGCCACGACCTCAAAAATCCAATTTTGGGATTTCGTAGTTTGATTGATGATTATTGCAAGAACTTTGACTCTTTAGATCTTGATGATATAAGAGAATTTATGCAAATTATCCAGAAATCTTCAAGTAGTTTAGCCACTATGCTCGAAGATTTACTTATGTGGACCAATTTCCAAAGGAAGAATATCAACTTTAATCCAGTTGAATTTGATTTATACTATATCACAAACCAGATTTGCGAGCAACTTTCTCTGCAAGCATCAAACAAAGGCATATCACTCAAAAATGATATTCCAATTTCCACAATGGTTTATGCAGACCCAAATTTAGTTTCATTAATGATTAGGAATTTAATCAGCAATTCAATTAAATTTACAAGTAGCGGTGGTTTTATAACTATTTTTGGAATTCCAAATACTAACGAGAAACAAATTAGAGTTTCAGTTTCGGATACCGGAGTCGGCATTCCACCCGAAAAAATTTCTCAATTATTTTTATTAAATAAATCAAAATCAACTTTGGGAACAA
>DYPF01000019.1:0-4549 GCA_020720105.1 Chloroherpeton thalassium | reverse complement strand
CAACTTTGGGAACAAATAATGAAACTGGAACCGGTCTTGGTTTGATGCTTGTAAAAGAATCAGCAGAAATCAATCAGGGAACTTTGTCGGTTAGTAGCAAAGTAGGCAAAGGTGCAACTTTTACATTTACTTTGCCCTTGGCTGATGTTGAAATTACAATAGATCTTTAAATATCTCTAACGATATATAATTATATTTTCTTCGTGATGGATATTATTTAGTCTAAAATTTAGCAAATAATATCCATTTATTATTTGACTAATATCGATATTTAGAATACTTTGATTGCTATTATCAAGATTGTTGATTTTAATCATTTCAGAGGGAATAGTCACTTCATTTCCAAGAAAATCAATTACTGAAATATTAATATTATTGATTATGTCAACATTGTTGATTAATTTCTGACTTGTTTTGATCATTGGTATATTAACAAAAATTCCTGCAGGATTTGGAAAAGAATTTCCTACCCAAAAATCTGAAGCATCGATTATATCTATCGTCTCAAATGTAAGAGGCACTTCACATTTTGAATCAGAATTGTAATTATTTGGCACTCCTTCGGCTGAAAGCATAACAATATGAGGTGAACATAAATCATCTAAATATAGAGTATCGTGTTGAATCCCAATTTTTGTTGGTGAATAGCAAATTTCCAACTCAATTGTACTTTGAGGAGGAATTACAATTGGCAATTGACTTTGTGGAATGGAAAAAGCAGTATTGTTAAATAATAGTGCATTTTCTATAATTTGTGTAGTCCATCCAATATTTTTTATTTGTAGTTTTCGGCATTTAGTGAATGGAAATCTTACAGAATCAACAAAAAATTCATTTGATACTGAATAATTGATTTGGAACTTGTTGGTATCTAATCGAACAACCACATCAATTGAATCACTTATTGTTTCGCAACCATATTCATTTTTTACAAACAATCTATAAGTGCCTGAATTAAAGATAGAGATATTTTTATTTGTAGAGATTGATTTATTCCCGCTATCAAACCATTCGTATTGTGGATAGTCGTATTTTGAATACAAAATCACTGAATCACTAATACAGAAATTTGTTTTACCATTTACTCCAATCTCTGCAATTGGATTAGGAGCAAAGAAAATATCTATGCTATCAATCGTTTTACATCCATTTTTGTCTGTACCTGTTGCGTAATATTTACCACTTTCTGTAATAATCAAAGTATCTTTTGCACTTCCAACACTCCACTCAGTAGAAATAAAATCTCCACTTGCAATAGCTACAACCGTATCGCCCTGGCATAAACTATCAATCTTGGTTACATCAATTTTAATTGGTGTTCGTGGTAAAAACTCAATGTTAATCGGAATTGAAGTTGCCGAATCGCATTCATTATGAGAAGCAAAGACAAAATAAGTTCCGCTTTCTGTTACTTTAATTGATGGTGAAGTTGCACCTGTAGACCACTTATAATTATCATAAGTTTTCTTAATATACAAAACAACTGTATCTCCAGAACAAATTGGATTGGATTGCGAGACTGCAATTTCGGGCTTTGCTGTATCCATACCTACAAATTTATAAATTCCCTGCCCTACTACAAAACCTAAAGTATCATTGATAAACCAGATATCATCTAAGTCGTATCCATTAGGAATACCGCAATTCATATTTGCCCACGTTTTGCCAGCATTTGTAGTATAATATGCACTTCTCTCCCATCCAACAACCCAACCTTCAGATGGAGTTTTTAAATATGTTCCAAACATTGATTTTCCGAATTTTGATTGTACCCAAGTTTTACCGAAATCAGTTGAAATTCTGGCACCACCACCAGTACCTCCCCCAGTGCAACCTTCTGAATACGGAACTAAAAATGTATTTCCACTTAGCGAAATTTCTTCTTGCCAGTCGGAATATCCAGAGCGTGAAAAAGTTTCCCAAGTAGAGCCGAAATTTGTGGATATCCATATCCAACCACTACTAACAGCATAGCCTGTTCCTGTTAATTTGTCCATTATCAAATCTGACAAACCACTTTCGGGTAGATTTTGAGTAAAATATGTCCAAGTTTTCCCGCCATTAGTAGTTTTATAGAATTGCTGTTTACCATCACAGCCACCACCAATCACTAAACCATTATTCTCATCCATAAAAAAAGTACCCCATACATCAATATTGCCAATTGGAGAAACATTTTTCCAAGTTCGCCCACCATCAGTACTTTTAAAAACACCTCCTCTGGAGGTCGTACTATTAACTAACCCCGAGGTATAACCAACAGATGCATTCACAAAATGTATACTTTCCAATTGGTAAGCAAAAGGAATAACGGTAATATTCCAGGTTTCGCCGAAGTCAGTAGTTCGGGCAGTAACACCATCGCGACCACAAGCCCAACCAAACTGGGGATTAGTCTCCAAAAAATAAACATCTAAGTAATAGGAATTATTATAAGGAGCAGGAATGCTCTCTATTCGCTTCCATTGGGCATTAAGCTGGATACTTAATGTAAAAATCAGCAATAATAGAATATATTTTTTTTTCATTTTCTGAACTCTTTTTTATTTACAACGAATTATGGAGATTTTTAAGATATTTTACAAATAGATTTTTTGATTGAAATTCCGTATTTTTGTGTGCCATAATTTTGAAATGTGGAAAACTTTTTAAATTCACCGAAATTTAACAAAATAACAAACTTACAAGTATTGCAGAAGAGTAAAATTAAGTGATTGAATTTAAACAACTTTGAATATTATTCATAAATTATTCATTTTGAGTTCATTTTTTAGGCAAGAATTAATTCGTTGATATATAAGCACTTGTATGAAGGATTCGTATTCTACAACATTGTTTATAACTTTTTTTTTGTTGTATTTCAACTTTTTTTGTATAAATTGAATTCAGAAATTTTTACAAAATAGAAAATCAATCTGAATTGTGAATAACTGAATTTTTAATATACAAATTAATTATAAAATAAAGAAATTTTTAGAAGATGGAAGAAATTTTAACTGACTCATTACACAAAATCATTGAAAAACAATATAATTCTGATTTAGAATCCAAAAAAATTGAAAATATTTGGAATTTTGCTTTAAACATTATCAAAGATAATGTAGATTCGAGTTCCTTCAAAGTTTGGTTCAAAACTATACAGCCAAAATCCCTTACCGAGGATAGCATTACTTTGAATGTTCCAAGCCAGTTTTTTTACGAATGGTTAGAAGAACATTACTCAAAGTTATTACACTTTGCTATTAATAAAGCATTTGGAAGTGATACTGAAATCGAGATATTATTTGAAATATTACCTTTGGAAAGAATAGAATCTAATTCAAAGAAATTGAATTTACCATTATCAAACCATAATATTTCACCTGCTCATTCACCAGTGAATAGCATATTAACCGAATTTGGATTTGATTTCACTAACACCCAGCTTAATCCGAATTATACGTTTGATTCGTTTATCATTGGTGAAAGCAATCAAATGGCTACTTCCACTGCTAAATCTGTTGCTGAAAATCCAACGAAAACACGCTTTAATCCTTTATTGATTTATGGGGCAAGCGGACTTGGCAAAACTCATTTGGCTCATGCTATTGGCAATTATATATCGGCTCGGCGTCCAAATTTACGAGTGCTTTATACAAATGGCGACCAGTTTTACGTAAATTTTGCAAATGCTGCTCAAAATAATAAAATAAGCGATTTTGCAAAAGTCTATCGTAATGTAGATGTTCTGATAATTGATGATATTCAATTTTTTGCAGGAAAGGATAGAACTCAAGATAACTTCTTCCATACTTTCAATGTTTTGCAGCAAACAAATAAATTAGTGATTCTAACAAGTGACCGACCAGCAAAGGAATTGAATGGAGTTGACCAAAGGCTTATTTCTCGTTTCAATTCTGGCGTTACTGTTAACTTACAAATTCCTGATATCGAAATGCGTAAATCAATTTTACGACACAAAAGCCAAGCTGATGGATTGAGATTCCCCGAATCGATTATTGAATTACTTGCAACAACAATTACCGATAATATTCGTGAATTGGAAGGAGCATACATAAGTTTAATTGCTCATTCCACATTCAATAATAAACCCTTGACAATTGAATCTGCTAAGGAAGTTATCAATAATATTTACAATATCAAGGAAAGATTAGTTACTGTTGAAAGCATCAAAGCAATTGTTGCAAATCATTATAATTTGCCTGTGGAAGTGTTAGATTCTCAATCCCGTAAGCATCATATTACTTTGGCACGTCAATTTGCAATGTATTTTATCAAAAAATTGCTAAAAATGTCCTTGAAAGAAATTGGCAAAAACTTTGGAAATCGCGACCATAGCACAGTGCTACATTCAATTCAGATAATTGAGAATTATTTGCAATTCGATAGAGTTGTCCGCAAAAGTTACGAAGTAATAATAAGCAGTCTCAAGAAGGAACACGGTTTAGACATTAAAATATAAAGAATAATTACGAAAAAACTAATAACATTGAGGCTGTCTCATAAGTTCAAAATATTTCAATATTGTCATTCCCGTGCAAACGGGAAT
>DYPF01000201.1 GCA_020720105.1 Chloroherpeton thalassium | reverse complement strand
AAAACATTTTAAAATTCTATGGTAAAAGACTAAATCAATATAATAATGATCATTGTCGAGTGTCATACGATATTGTCTTGCTACAAAAGAAAAGCCCTTTCCTAATTCGAGTAAAAATGTTTGTAAATTATCGATAATCTTTTGCTCTAATTTACTTTCTGTCATTCGGTTAGATTCCGGAATTTGCAAAAACTCTAATACATAAGGGTCTTTTACAATGTCTATAGGCTCTCTAATTATTTGACCATTTTCTGCTAATATCATTATTCCCTCTTTGTCGGTACTTAATGCAAGTCTCTCGAAAAGTGAGGAATTAATCTGCCTTTTTAGTTCTCTAACACTCCAATTATCATTTATAGCTTGATTCTCATAAAATTTCCTTGCATTATCATTCGAAATGGATAATAATTCGGCATAATGAGTCCAAGATAATTTTCCAATCACTGATTGGAAAATTTGATATTTAAAATAAAATTGCCTCATTAAGTAAATGTTGCTTTTGCTAAATCCTTTGCCAAGTCTTGATTTAAGGTCTTTAGCTAAATTTGTTAATAATCTACTGCCATAATCAGCTTTTTCTTTGCCTTCCTGCTCGTATTGAACAATATACCTTCCAATCTCCCAGTTAGCTTTTAGTAATTCATTGTTGACAGATTGCATTGCTTTGTAACGGGCGTTTTCAATTGTATTGCCAATTACATCGACAAGGTTTTTATAAGTATCTACTTTTTGTAAATCAGTAATCATAAGCATAAAAAAAAATCAACCTATTAAAATCAATAGGTTGATTATTTCAAAATTAACAATAAATAATAAAGTAATTGTTAAAAAGATATAAAAAATTATGACATAAGTATATTAATAACTGCAACAGCTATCATATCTTCTGTGCTTGCTCCGCGAGATAAATCGCAAAATGGTTTTCTCAAACCTTGAACAAATGGACCAATTGCTTCTGCACCGCCCAATCTTTGAGTAATCTTATAGCCAATATTTCCTGAGTCTAAGTCTGGGAATATCATAACATTTACATTGCCAGCAACATCGGAGCCTGGGAACTTTCTCTTTCCGATTGAAGGAATAATTGCAGCATCAAACTGCATTTCTCCATCAACTGCTAATTCAGGAGCACGACTGCGTACAAAATCAGTTGCCACTTTTACTTTTGTTACATCGTCGTGTTCGGCACTTCCGTTTGTCGAAAACGAAAGCATTCCAATTTTGGGTTCAATTCCTGTTACGGCTTTGAAATTACGAGCAGAAGTAATTGCTATATCAGCTAATTGTGATGCATTAGGTTGAGGATTTACTGCACAATCAGCAAAGCAATAAATTTTGCCATCTGGGAACACCATCAAAAAGTAACTTGAT
This sequence comes from Chloroherpeton thalassium, assembly GCA_020720105.1. GTDB lineage: Bacteria > Bacteroidota > Ignavibacteria > Kapaibacteriales > UBA2268 > GWF2-33-9. Next base: position 3,264 of record DYPF01000201.1, on the reverse strand, counting down.
ACAATGGAAATACCTGGAGCAACTCCGATTGTGTGGATTGCCGCACGCAAAATGTCGCCTGTTGATGAAACATTTCCGCCAACAACTACATCGCACTTGCCAGTTTCCATCATCAAGCCAGAGAAATATAGTGGATTACGGGCAAGTTCTTTTGCTTCGTCTAATAGTAAGCCTTTGTCTTTTCTTTTTGCGTGTAGCAAGTAAGCAAATTCATCAACCCACTCAGATGTTTGTGAGTCAATTACTTTAACTCCAGTCAAATCTAAATTATTTTCGTTAGCGATACGTTTTATTTCTGATTCGTTACCAACTAATATTGCATTGGCAATAGATTCTTTGTGCAAATAAATAGCTGCTTCGATTGAGCGACTGTCGGCTCCATCTGCATAAACTACATTCCTTTTTAATAATTTCGCTTTAGAAATCATTTCTTCAACGAATGGTATCATAATAATTCTCCTTAATTATGGTAATGGTGCGTTTAAAACAACACGGCAAGTATCACGAGCTAAGATAAGTTCTTCGTTTGTTGGAATCACATAAACCTTGATTTTGCTATCCTTAGCACTTATCACACCTTCCTTACCGCCAATAATTTCTTTATTCTTCTTATCATCAATTTTAATTCCTAAGAATTCTAACCCTTCGAGTGAAAGTTTTCTTGTTAATGATGAGTTTTCACCAATACCTGCACTAAAGCAAATTGCATCTACTCCACCCATTTCAGCCATATAACCACCTACATACTTTTTAATTTTGCCACAGAACATATCAATAGCAAGCTTAGCACGGCGGTCTTTATATTCATTCCATTCAGATTCCAAATCACGCATATCGTGAGTTAAACCAGAAATGCCCAACATTCCAGAACGTTTGTTCAATAATTGAATAACTTCGGAGAGTGTGGAATTTTCTTTATGTGCAATAAATTCAACAACTTGTGGATCTAAGTCGCCCGAACGAGTTCCCATCATCAAGCCGTCTAACGGTGACATACCCATTGATGTATCTATTGAATGTCCAGCTTTGATAGCACAAGCAGATGCTCCATTACCCAAGTGTAAAGTAATGATATTTACTTTATCGCGAGGGATACCTTCTAAGATGCGGTAACGATATCCAATATATCTATGGGAAGTGCCGTGGAAACCATACTTACGAATTTTGAAACGGCGATAAAGTTGATAAGGAATTCCATACAAAAACGAAACTTCGGGCATTGTGGAATGGAACGCTGTATCGAAAACTGCTACTTGTGGAGTGTTTGCACCAAAAATATCTCTTGCTGCATAAATACCTTTCAAGTTTGGTGGATTATGTAATGGCGCCAAATCAATATTATCTTCAATGCTTTTAATTACTGTTTGGTCAATTCTAATTGATGTTGTAAAATCTTCGCCACCGTGTACTACTCTATGACCAATAGCGTTTATGTCGGTTGTGTTCTTTATCCCAGGAATGTCAGTCTCAGGATTTGTAATCCAAGCTAATGCATAATTTAATGCATCACGATGATCTCGAATTGGTACGGCATTTTTAAATTGTGGTTTGCCAACCACTTGAAAAGAAATTAACGCTTGGCTACCAATACGTTCAATCAAACCTTTCGCAAGCATTTCATCTTGAGCCTTTTCAATCATTTCCAAATCTGTACGAATTATTTGGAATTTTAAAGAGGAACTACCTGCATTCAAAACAAGAATGTTCATAAATTACCAATAAAATAAATGTAAAAAAATAATAATACAAAATTACACAAATTGTTTATAATAAACAAATTAATATTTATTAATATTATGCCTATAAGCACTTATATTAAAATATTGTAATATATAAATATTGTTAATATTTATGAATTATTGATGAATATTTGGCTAATTGAGCAATGGAGAAATATTTATGTCGCTAAAAGATTATCGATATCTTGCTCGCAATGAATTTGAGGAAGCAACAAATGTAAAATTTCTGAAATCATCTTGGGTTGAATTTATATATTTTTTTTCCGCAAGAAATCCTATCATTGCAGCATTATCCATCGAAAGTCTTATTGAAGGAAATGCAACTTTTATTTTGATTTTGTTCCCGCTTTCGTTCATCTTTAATCGTAATTCAGAATTTGCAGATACTCCACCTGAGACTGCAATTGTTTTGACTTTGTATTTCTTTGCAGCTTTGATTGTTTTGGCAACCAACACATCAACAATTGCAGATTGTACTGATGCAGCTAAATCTTGCTTGGATTTTAAATCAATCTCTCCTTCAAAATTTTTCTGAATAAAATATCTAAATGAAGTTTTCAAACCCGAAAAACTAAAATCAAAATCACCTGAGTTAATCATTGAGCGAGGGAATTCGACGAAATTTGGATTTCCTTCTTTTGCTAATTTATCAATTAATGGACCACCGGGATAGCCCAATCCCATCAATTTAGACACTTTATCGAAAGCTTCGCCTGCTGCATCATCACGAGTTAAGCCGATTATTTCGTATTCTGAATAGGACTTAACATAAAATAGTGCGGTATGACCACCACTAACAACAAGGGCAACTGAGGGAAAATCATAGTCGGAATTCTCTAAATAGCTGGAATAGATATGTCCTTCGATATGATTAATCGGAATAATTGGCAAATTATTACGTAAAGCCAGTCCTTTTGCGAAATTTGTACCAACAACAAGGGAGCCCATTAAACCTGGCTGATTGGTTACAGCAATTGCCTCAATATCCTTGATTGATAGTTTAGATTCTTCTAATGCCTGATGATAAATGTCCGAGATACTTTTTAGATGTGCCCGAGATGCCAATTCAGGAATAACTCCGCCGTATTTTGAGTGAAAATATTGCGAGGAAATGATATTGCTAAGTATTTTTCCGTCTTTGATAATTGCTACTGATGTTTCATCACAAGAGGATTCAATTGCAAGTATTGGCATAATCGATATTTTAATTTAATTGAAAGACGTTTTATCGATTGTAATATTTATATTCTATCAAGAAACAGAGAAATATTGACCAATACTTATTTTTTGGTCCTCACCCTAAATCCCTTCCTGTCCCGACAAGTCGGGAGGCTCTGATAAAAAAACTTCACCCTCGATGTTATATTTTCCCGTTTCAATTGTTATAGTATTATTAGAAATTACATTTTGTGGTTTATCCAGATGTGCCACACTTTAGAAGTGTGGCACATCTAAAACTTGGCAAGATCCTTAGTCTTGCGGTATTTTTTTGTAAAAAGTTTTTGTAATTTTGTTAAATAATGGA
>DYPF01000200.1 GCA_020720105.1 Chloroherpeton thalassium | reverse complement strand
TGAATTCTCGTTTTGTTTCTTCTTCCACTTTTTTAAATTTGATGTCGGTTTCTTTTATCTCATTATAAGTTTGAATTCTAGTTTTTTCCAATAATTCCTTTGTTTCTTGGAATTTGCGGTCTGATTCTTGGAACATTAACCAAACTTTTTCAAAATCTAATTTTTCTGTTTTTATTTCTGTTGCCATTTCTATTCTTATTATAAAATTATTTAATTTCTCAAACAAAGTTTATTAAACACAAAATTACAAAATTTATTGTATTGATTAAGAAGATATTCGAATTGATGAATTATTTTTGAAATAATTATATATTTTTGTGTAAGAATTTATACATTATTTTTCTAAATTACATAAAATTCTTATGTTTTGCAATTTTGATAAAAAAATCAATATATTTTGTAGTTAATTACAATATTTTTTTAGTAATTTTGTTAATATCAAAAGTGTATTATATAAATAAGTATTTTATATGAGAAAAGTAATCATTTTATCAGTTATGGTTTTTGCTGTTTTTTCGTTGATGGCAACCGATTCTGTAATTTCTTCTTTCCGAGCATTCGCAAATGGTTCAAATATAACTATTGAGTGGGCTTCTAATGACGAAACAAGTATCCAATCATATACCTTGCAAAGAAATACAAATAATTCCACATTTAAAACTGTCAAGTTTTTCCAAGCAAATGGCAAAAGCTCTGAATATAAGTATATTGACGAAGAAGCATTTATGAAAGGTGGCGAAACAAGCACTCAAACCGAAAAAATGTATTCTTATCGTATCAAAATTACACACTTAGATGGCAATACTCAATATACTGATGCCATTTCTGTTATTAACCAAACTAATAGTATCCGCCGCACTTGGGGTATGATTAAAGAAATGTTTAGATAATCCTTTGCGAATGATGCGGTTTCTTTGTCCCTTTGTAACTTGTAATTGTATGAAATTTTCCTTTTTAGCCTTCTTTTTTCTTTTGTTTAACGTTGCAAATATATTAGCTCACGATGATGAAGTAGCAAATGATCATCGTTGTGGAACTTTTGGATTTATCAACAATCCAAAAGTAAAAAATGTAATGCAAAGACGATTGAATTTCGACCCAACAACAGGGAAGCCGAAATTCCACGACACACTTATTTCTCCATCAGGTAGATTTACGATTTATTACGATACTTCCGGAGTTCATAGCGTAGAATTGATAGATAAAAATTCAAATTCTGTGCCTGATTTTGTTGATTCTGTTGCTTTCTATGCAGATTCTGTTTATCAAATTGAAGTTAAACAATTTGGACTTGCTTCTCCAACAGGCGATTTCAATCCAACATATCAAATATTTTTGCAAGATATTGGTTCTGGTGAAACCGAAGAAGATTCTTCGGGGTTCCGAGACGAAGGTGGCACCTACGGACTAACAATTAATGATGATGAAATTTTTAGCGGTAAGTATTCTTCATTTATGGTGATTGACAATGATTTTTCAAAGTTAGACTCTGCTCGTCCTGAAGGTGGCAAACCATTCCCAACTTTTAAAACAAATGGTGTAGAAGCCATGAAAATCACGCTTGCTCACGAGTTCAATCACGCAATTCAGTTCATAACAGGTTTCGACGATTCGAGTTTTTCAACCGTAGCTGAAATGCTTAGCGTAAGCTTCGAGGAAATTTGCTTTCCTGAAGTGAATGACTATATGCAATATGTACGTAGTTTATTCAAGAATTCATTAAATTTCAATTTTGCTTCAGGTTCGCCTAGAGATGGCTATTATTATTCAATTTTTATGATAATGCTATATCAAAAGTACGGAATACCTTTTTATCAAAAGTACTTTGAATTTCAAGAGCAAAGGATAAATACTTATGTAGCGATAGATTCTTCGTTACATCAACTTAATTCTTCGATTGAATCAGAATGGAACAGCCTTTTAGAATGGATATATTACACAAATTATCGCTCAATTGACGGTAAATATTTCAATGATGCCAAAATAATGCCATTGCTAACTAATAATGAAAAATTGCTATTTGAATTGCCAAGCACAAATTATTCTGGTAACATTGAACCATTTCAGTTTAGGGCAGACCAAATTTATTTTGCAAATCAATTTCCATTAAGTAATGACACTTTAGATATCCTCACAAGTTATTTCGATAAAAATGCCTTCTTTACTCATTTCCACTCGGCTGACAAGTTTGTACATTCCGTTTGCAGTGATGAATTGCCTGATTATTCCAAGATTTTTTTAGATTCACATCAACCCTATTTCCATAAATTAACATCCGAAAAGTCGAAAGTATTTGCCAGATTATTCGAAATTCCTGGAGTGGATACCAAATATTTTGCAATGGCATATCCGAACCCATTTTTGGTTAATGAAGAACAAATCTTATATTTTCCAGCACCCGAGAAATCAGCAGTGGGCGATTTTGCCAGATTGACAATTTTTAATTCCAATTTGTTAGAAGAATTCTCTATTGAATTGCCAATTTCGTCTAATAATAGAAATAGAGTTTTGCAGTTTAATTTAATCAGTAACCTGAATTCATTTAATCCTTCAAGTGGGATTTATTTATTCAAGACCGAAAATGAAGATGGACATAACATCGGCAAATTCTCGATAATTAATAACAAGAAGTAATCCTCAACAATAATCATAAGAAATTATTCATAAACTCAAAACTCATCAAAAGATTAAAATGCAATATTCAATAAAGTTAGAGGATTTAGCCAAGATAGTTAACGAGTCGGAATTAATATTTAAAAAAATTGATTTCGAGATGCAATCGGGCGACAAAGTTGCTTTGGTAGGTCCAAATGGTTCGGGCAAATCAACATTATTGAAAATTATTGCTAATACTATCAAACCTAGTTTTGGTAAAATATCTTATGCACTTGATGGTATCGAAATCAAAAAAGATAAATTAAATGAACATTTTGGATTTGTGTCGCCCTATCTTAATTTGTACGAAGATTTGTTCCCAGTGGAACATATCGAGATTATAGCAAAAATCAGAAGTGTTCAAATGTCAAAAAAACAAGCAGTTGCATTGCTGGAACAATTTGACTTACACAAACATCAAGCTAAACCAATAAGAGTGTATTCGTCAGGTATGAAACAAAGGATGAAATTGCTCCTTGCTATTTTGCACAATCCGAAAATTTTATTTTTAGATGAGCCTTTTTCAAATTTAGATGAAGTAGGCATAAATTTATTCAAAGATATTATTGATAATCAAACAAAATTTGGTATTTTAGTCATTGCCAGTAATGATGAAAGAGAAATATCATTATCTAACAAGAGAATCAATATTTTAGATTTTAAAAATTGACATTTTTTTCAAATTTATTAATGAAAATGATTATGGAAGAATTAATTGTAAGAAAATCTATTATCAGTAAAAATAAGAAAAGTGTTGTAATAACATTTAGCAATAACTCGATATATGAATTTCCGATGGATGTTACGTTGAAGTATTCACTCCAAAGTGGTCGAAAGCTTACCAGTCAAATGCTCGAAGAGATTATAGCTGAAAAGAGGATTTATGATGCTATGATGTTTGCTTGGAAAAAGGCAAATTCATCCAGCAAAACCAAGAAGGAAATAATCAAACTTCTTAGGAAAGAGCTCTACACCCAAGAAGAAGTTGATTATGTGATTGATGCATTAGAAGAAAAGCATATCATTGACGATAATCGCTTTGCAGATAATGCAACTCAATTTTTAAAAAATCACAAGCTTTATAGCAAAGCAAAGATTAAAATGTATTTGAAAAACAAAGGAATTGACGAGCTTATTATTGAAGATGTACTCAGTCAAAACTTTACTGAAGAAGACGATTTCACCATTTCCCGAGCTCTATACCAGAAGTATAAGTTAAGAATTTCAAGAAAATCACTCGAAAAAAGAACTCCATACTTTATTAACGTTCTACAGAGAAATGGATTCTCTTTTAGTTTTGCTCGTAAATTTATTTTAGAGGTTCTTAATAAAGAAATTTATCAATTTGATAGTGAAAATAACGAATAAAAGAATATTGTGGCAATCTTAGATAATTCTCTTTGTGGCACACTATTTGTTGTTAAATATTATATAAATTCTGAATATTTGTTCCTTTACATAAAGAAAAAGTGATTATAAAGTTGATAATTATCAATAATTGGTTAATTGTTTTTAAAAATTTATTGCCAATTAGAAAAGTTTTCGTAATTTTGTAATCCAAACAAGCGGGAATAGCTCAGTGGTAGAGCACAACCTTGCCAAGGTTGGGGTCGCGAGTTCGAGCCTCGTTTCCCGCTCCACGACGAGAGTCGTTAACCTTCTTTATGCTGCATGCCTTGCCATCTAATCCCCCAGACGGCGAGGCTTTTTTTTGTAATAAATCTACCTTCAAACAAATTATATAAGGATAAAATTTAAAAAATTTCACTATCTATTTTAGATTTTGTTTTTTAAATCTAAATAACTTATATCAATAACTTTATTATTAATCAACTTGAATTTTCGTTTTTAATTACATACTTTAAATAAATGCTTGAGATAATTATGGGAAGAAATTAATTAAATTTGATTGGGCAATTAAACGATTATTAAGAAATAAGGCAAACTTTGTTGTCTTGGAAGGCTTTCTTAGTGAATTGCTTTTTGATGATATTAAAATTGAGCAGATTT
>DYPF01000199.1 GCA_020720105.1 Chloroherpeton thalassium | reverse complement strand
TTCGGAGGAGTTGAACTTTATCCTACCATCGAAGAAAAAGGGGCAAATCTATTGTATTATATAACCAAAATCATTCGTTTGTTGATGGAAATAAACGCATTGCAGCAGCTTGTTTCCTGCTATTTATGGAGAAAAACAATGCATTATTTGGAGTCGGTGGAATCCCAGTTATCAGCAACGAAGCACTGGCAGCACTCACCCTTTTTATAGCAACCAGCAAAACAGAAGAAGTTGATGCGGTTAAGAATTTAACAATTAGCATTCTGAACATTGAAAAAGATGAATAAACATAAAGCAAAACTGAACGTGGTTGAATGGGTATTTTTGTTGAGATTATTCATATTAAATTAGTTAAAAGGCTAAAATATTATGTTTATATTTACGGGGTGAAAGAGAAGTGGTTTTACTTGCTCGAAAGTTTAGCTCAACGAGCTATATATTGCTTTTTAAAATTAATATGGAAAACAGAGCTTTCCTTTTAACCGGACTTGTTCCGATGTAATCGGAAGCGCAGTCTGGAGACATACGCTCAGAGTTCATTACGAGATTTTACGCTACGGGAGCGGGATTGAGGGCATTGTGATTATAAACAATAATTATTCGTAAAATGTGCAAAAATCAAGGCAGTGAAATAGTACTATTACGTATTACTATATTACTAAATCAGCTAAGGACACAGCTTGAAAAAAATCCCAACGGATGGTGCGAGAAGTTTTACGTTTAAAGAGCATATCCGCGGGGATAAGTGATGCCAAGCACCAGCAGTTTATAAACTTTATTTGTGATGTGCTGAAGTGATTTGTTAAAGTATGTTTGTTTAAACAAAGACAACAAATGGGGCTTGTTAGAACTAAATGGTGTCGGTAATGTACAATGTGAATGGAAACTTATTGCTGATTTCATGTATGACGAGATGGATGTGATGTTGAAAGAAAGGAAAATTAATAAAAAAAACAACAGTATTGACATGTATTACAATCGCACAATATCAAAGGATTTTTCTGAATTATTGGAAGAGAATGGTCAACTAAGATGGTTATTTGACTATGTAAAAAACCACGATGAATTAGATTTTTTGATTGGTAAAAATAATTCAAAGGAATGGGTTTCAATTTATCGTGGACTTACACGAATTGTATCTATTAAGCTAAACAAAACGTCAATTACAATTGATGGTGCAGATTCATATAAAGTTATTTCACCAAAACTTTATGGTGAGAAAAGCGTAATTGATAATTTTCAAAATGATATTGAGAATTTAGTAACGCAAATTGAAAAGAACAGACAATTTGACAGGTACTATAAAAACAAAAAGGAAGGATTCTATCAAAACGAATTATCCAAAAAATTCGGTATGTGCGGCAATCCTGATACTGATTTTGTAATTGTAGACAAAGAAGCAGTAATCGGCTATTCTAACCAAGAACAGAAAGACAATCTATTCGGTAAAATTCAACAAAAATATAAGCAATTACAACGGGAAATTTCAGTTCTCAATCCAGAAAGATACGGAAATGATTTAGATAAAAAGGCAATTGGTAACGAACTTGATTTTTTGGGATTAGACAAAGAAGGTAATATTCTGTTGATTGAGTATAAACACGGAACAAATACATCTGGAATATATTTAAGTCCTTTGCAAATAGGAATGTATAACGATATTTTTACAAATTTTCCAAAAAAAGATTTGGAAATTGCAGTCTTTGAAATGTTAGAGCAAAAACAAAAGATTGGTTTGATTAATCCCAACTGGAAAAAACCAAATTGTATCAAGGATATAATACCTGTTTTAATTATTTCGGAATATAATTACAAAAGTTCGGCAAAGACTAAGTTTGATGAAATTTTACATATAACAAGGAAACAACTAGGAATAAATTTCTTAGACAATCTGCAAACATTTAATTTCACGATGAAAAACGGGTTATCAAATTGGTAATTTATGAAATTTAAAATCCATAGAGGCACAAAAGAAATAGGCGGTTCGTGTGTAGAGGTTTGGACTTCTACCACACGAATTCTGCTTGATTTCGGTATGCCCTTAGTAAATAAAGATAGAAGTGAATTTGACTTTAGCAAATTCAAGAGCCTAACAACCAGCGAATTAATTGAACGCGGAGTATTGCCGGATATTAAAGGGCTTTATGATGAAACAGACAAACTGATTGATGGAGTTATCATCTCTCACGCACATCAAGACCATTACGGATTGCTTCATTACATTCATAAGGGTGTTAAACATTATTTAGGTGAAGCCACCCATAAAATAATTGAACTTAACAATTTGTTTACACCGCAGGAAATATACATTGAGAATGTCCTATATTTTGAAAAAGAAAAGGCATTTCTAATTGGTGATATTTCAATTACGCCTTATTGTGCAGACCACTCTGCTTTTGATGCATATTCATTTTTAGTGGAGGCGGAAGGTAAAAGTCTGTTTTATTCGGGCGATTTCAGAAGTCATGGAAGAAAAGCAAAAGCATTTAAATGGTTTCTGCATAATGCCCCTCAACATGTAAATTATTTACTATTGGAAGGCACAACCATTGGTAGAGAAAGCAAGCCATTTAAAACAGAAGAAGAAATTGAGAATGACTTTGTCGAGATTTTTCAAGAGCAAAATAAAATCAATTTAATTTACACTTCAGGTCAAAATATTGACAGAATTGTCTCAATTTTTAGAGCTTGCAAAAGAACCAATAAAATTTTAGTTGTTGACGTGTACGTAGCGAAAATCCTGAAAGAGTTATCCACGTTTGCCAAAATTCCTTATCCTTCAAAAGAGTTTGAAAATTTGAAGGTAATGTTTCCGTATTACACAAGCAGAAGATTAAAAAATGAAGGTAATAAGACTATTTTATACGAATTCAAACAGTATAAAATTACCAAAGAAGAAATAGGAAACCAAGCTGATAAGATAGTAATGCTTGTAAGACCTTCGATGCAAAAGGATTTGGAAAACATTAAAGGTATAGATGGCGGAAATTTAATATATTCGATGTGGGAAGGATATTTGCAAAAATCAGGCACCATGAAATTACTTGATTATTTGACAATTCGCAATTTCAACATACATAAAATTCATACTTCCGGACACGCAGACACGCAAACATTAAAACAAATGGTTGAAGCAATAAAACCAAAAAATATTGTTCCAATTCATACTTTTAGTAAAAGCGAATATTCCGGGATTTTCTCGACTCCAATAGTTGAAATAAACGATGGAGAAACAATTTCTATTGACTGACTCTAAAATTCAAAATGTATGTCATTAAAAATTCTTTACATTCACGGCTATGGCAGCACCGGCAACAGCCAAACCGTTCAGGGGCTACAAAAAGCACTTGGCAATGACGCAATTATTCTCGCACCCCAATTTTCTAATGACTTAGGTACTGTTGCCCAGATAGAACTAAATATTGCTGAAGCCAAAAAATATATGCATGAATTTCGTCCTAATATTGTGATTGGTTCCTCATTTGGATGCTTTATCGCTACTTTTTTACACGGATCTCCACGTATTTTAATCAACCCGTGCTTGCGTCCTTCGGAGCGATTGCACAATCTTTCGCCTAACATGAGTAAGGAAGACATTGAGCTGCTTAAAGCCTTAGAAACTTCACACGATATAGACGGAGAGATGCGTTTCGAGATGTACGGATTGTTTGGACTGAAAGACGAATTATTTTCATATCTCAACTTGTTTAAAAAACAATACGGCGAAAGTAAAACCTACACTATGCCTTGCGGACACCGTATGGATGCCGAAAATATTGAAAATCACCTTATTCCAATTATTTGGGAAGTAAAGAAAATTACAGAAAGTCTTACACCCGAAATATTTGACGGTTATTGGCCAGATGATATTTAGGATGATACAGATGGATCTTAACAGCCATGAATATAAAACTTTGTCAGTCTTATATTTAGCAAAGTTCTGTCAATAAATAAACATACAAAAGATTAACAAAAAACTTATAAAGATGTCAATGAATGATTTAGATATTCAGGAATTTGAAAGACGCTTTGCTGCTGAGTTTGATGGCATTGGAGATTTTCATTTAGGATTAGCAGTAGTGGACCTGGCTGGTAAATATGGTGTTATCAATAAGAAAGGTAAAATTGTAATTCCACTGATTTATGATTACATTTCCGACTTTAGTGATAATCTGGCTGTCGCATATATCGACGACAAAGGTGGTTTTATCGACACCAAAGGCAAACTAATAGGTCCAATGATTTACGATGATATATGTGGCGAATTTGTTAATGGTTTTGTGAAAGTGAGTATTAATGGAAAATTCGGATTTGTCAATAAAATGGGGGAACTTGTAGTTCAGGCTATTTATGACAGTGCGGAAGATTTTACAAAAGTCGGTAAGGCAAAAGTGCACATTGATGGGAAATGTGGGTTTGTTAATCAGATGGGTGAACTAACAATAGAATAGGTATTTATTGACAAGGTTTATTCAAAGTTATTTTCAAATTCTTTATAAAATGAGAGAGCATTTCCTCTGCTGAGCGTAGGCAGATGGGCTGATAAGTTCGTCATAGGCTCTTTTACCTATGTCGTGGTAGAAGCAAAGCTACTACTTTGCATATTAGACTATAATATTACAAGCGGGAGCTTTTATCCGTCAGTGAACGGACAAGTTTTTAACCAATCGTAGTGAAGACACTAGG
>DYPF01000198.1 GCA_020720105.1 Chloroherpeton thalassium | reverse complement strand
TTACCGGAGAAGTGGCAAATTGTGTGATGCAAACCGAAGAATCTGTTCTCGAAGACGTTGTAGTAACAGCTTTGGGGATTTCGAGAGATAAAAAGTCTCTTGGTTATGCAATTCAAGAAGTTAGTGGAGACGACATTTCTGCTGTAAAATCAGATAATTTCGTTAATTCCATTTCCGGAAAAGTTTCCGGTGTTCAAATTAAAGCCAATGGGAACATGGGTGGCTCGACAAATGTCGTTATTAGAGGGTCTTCTTCATTAACAGGCGATAATCAGGCATTGTTTATCATTGATGGAATCCCGGTCAACAATTCTAACACGAATAGTTCGGGGCAATTAACCGGGAGAAATGGATATGATTATGGAAACACTGCATCAGATATCAATCCGAATGATATCGAATCAGTCAGTGTATTAAAAGGTGCGGCTGCAACTGCATTGTACGGAGCAAGAGGGGCTAATGGCGTGATTTTAATTACAACTAAAAAAGGTGCTAAAAATAAAGGTATTGGCATCAAATTATCATCAAATTTTACACTTGGTGTTCTGGATAAGAGTACTTTCCCAAAATATCAAACAAATTATGGGGCAAGTTATGGACCATATTATAGTGATAGCGACCACCCCGAATTACAATATTATGATTTTGACGGAGACGGAACCGATGATTATGTTGTACCAACAACCGAAGATGCAAGTATGGGTGCACGATTCGATCCAAATTTAATGGTTTATCAATGGGATGCTTTTTATGCTGAATCTCCTAATTATATGAAAAAGACACCTTGGACGGTTGGGGCAAACGGACCCGAAACATTTTTTCAAAATTCAAAATCGTACAATAACACAGTAGAATTAAGCGGCGGAAATGATAATGGAGCTTTTCGTTTGTCTTATACGAATATGGATCAGACAGGTATTATGCCTAATAGCAGTTTGAAAAAAAATAATTTCAACCTTAATTCCAGTTACGATTTAACCAAAAATTTAAAAATATCAGGTTCTGCAAATTATATTAATACAAAAGGTAAGGGTAGAAATTCAACAGGATATAGTGATAATATTATGTCAAGTTTCCGTCAATGGTTTCAAATGAACGTAGATATCAAAGCACAAGAAGATATGTTCAATCAAACGGGACAAAATATAACTTGGAATCCTCATGATGAATTTACATTAGTTCCTGAATATTGGGATAATCCTTATTGGGTTAGATATAAAAATTATGAAACCGATGAAAGAAACAGATTAATTGGTTATGCTCAGGCAGATTGGAAAATTACCGATTATTTTTCCGTAACCGGTCGATCGTCAATTGATACTTACGACGAAATTCAAGAAGAACGTAAGGCTGTCGGTTCGGTTGCAGGCGAATTTGGTGTTGACAGACCGGACGTTCAATCAGGATATTCTGTATTTCGACGAAATTTCATCGAAACGAATACTGATTTATTCGGAAATGTTAATAAAACTTTTGGAGACATTAGTTTCACCGGGATGCTGGGATTAAATATCAGACGAAACAAAATTTATAGTATTTATGCTTCAACAAATGGCGGTCTTGCTGTCCCTGAGGTTTATTCCTTGGCAAATACTGCTCAATCGCTACTTGCACCGGAAGAAGAATTTGAACAAGTGGGTATCAATGGTATTTATGCAACTGCTTCCATAGGTTATAAGAACTTTTTTTTCTTAGATGGGACTATTCGCAGAGATCAATCTTCGACATTGCCTGAGAATAATGATACATATTATTATCCTTCAGTTTCGACAAGTTTGTTATTTTCAAATTTGTTGAATATGGATTGGTTGCAACTTGGAAAGGTAAGGTTAAATTACGCTGAAGTTGGTAATGATGCCCCGTATGCTGTAATTAAAGATAATTATCTTCAAAACACCGCATATAACGGAAATGGTTCAGTAACACTTCCGAGCACAAAAAATAATCCTGATTTAAAATCCGAACGAACTAAGAGTATTGAAGCCGGGTTAGAAATGAAATTCTTGAAAAATAGATTAGGTTTTGATTTTGCATGGTATAAAATGAATACAGTAGATCAAATTATGCCACTTGCCGTTTCTCCCACAACAGGATATTCATTCAAATATGTAAATGCCGGCGAAATACAAAACTCCGGAATTGAACTTCAATTTTCTATTGTACCTGTACAATTAAAAAATTTACGTTGGGAAGTTGTATTGAATTGGGCTAAAAATCAAAATGAAGTAGTATCACTTGCTAATGGTGTTGATAATTTACAGATTGCATCGCTGCAAGGAGGTATTACTATCAATGCTCGTAAGGGTGAACCTTATGGAACAATTCAAGGTACCGATTATGAATATTACTCAAATGGAAAACCAATTATAGATGAAGCAGGTTATTACGTAAAAACTGCCACATCTGATAAGGTTATTGGTAATATAAACCCGGAATGGAACGGCGGAATAAACAACACTTTGAGTTATAAAAATTTCTCATTTAGTTTTTTGATTGATATGCAAAAAGGAGGATCAATATTCTCGTTAGACCAATACTATGGTATGGCAACAGGAGTATATGATGTAACCGATTATACCAATGACTTGGGAAATCCTGTTCGAGATGCAGTTGTTGATAATGGTGATGGAACATACGGTGCCGAAAGCGGCGGTTTAATTTTAGACGGCGTTTTTGAAGACGGAACACTCAATAATATTCGTATTGCCGGTGATTATTATGCTTTTGGTTATGAAAATAAACCAAATTCCGCATTTGTTTTCGATGCATCGTATGTAAAATTGAGAGAAGTTGTTTTATCATACACATTACCTAAATCAATTTCCGGAAAATATTTCTCAAACATAACTGTTGGTTTTGTTGGTTCAAATTTATGGATAATAAGCAAAAATTTGAAATATGCAGATCCTGAAGCAGGACAAAGTGCCGGAAATATTCAAGGTTGGCAAAGTGGTGTTATGCCATCAACCAGAAATTTCGGTTTTAATTTAAGCCTTCAATTTTAAATATGTTTATCACACATAATTTTTTTATTAATTCCTGTGTATGATAAAATTATCAATTATTTAATTCTATAAAAATGAAAAATAAAATATTGTCAATTTTTGTTTTTATCCTATTATTAGCTTCATGTACAAAAGACTTTGAGAGCTATAATACTGATAAAAAAAATCCCGCCACTACGCCGGGTGATCCATTGTTTACAAGCGGTACGATTGCTTTGGTCGACCAATTATACAGTACCAATGTGAATTTAAATGTGTGGAAATTATTTTCTCAATATTGGACCGAAACAACTTATGTTGATGAAGCCAATTATAACGTTTTAAGTCGGAATATACCCGATTTAACATTTAGAGTTTACTATCGTGATGTATTACGAGATTTAAAAGAATCTCGCTTATTAATTTCGGAAGAAGCTCCTATTTTGGAATCTGATAAAATTGAGAAAAACAACAAATTATTAATAATTGATATTGTAAGTGTATATGCTTATCAGCAATTAGTTGATATGTTTGGAAATGTTCCGTACAGTGAATCATTACAAGTTGAAGATATTACACCTTCCTACGATGACGCTTTTACAATTTATAAAGATTTAATAGTTAAAGTGGACAATGCATTAACAGGATTAAACGATTCATATGGTAGTTTTGGGTCTGCCGATCCTATTTATAACGGTAATGTTGCTTCGTGGAAAAAGTTTGCAAATTCATTAAAAATTAAATTAGGAATTGCAATTGCCGATGCAGATGCTACATTAGCCCAAACAACGATTGAATCAGCATTTTCCGGAGCTTTTACATCAAAAGACGATGAAGCTGTTATGGAATATTTTTCATATCCACCCTATCAAAATCCGCTGTATGACGATTTAGTTGCTTCAGGTCGCCACGATTTTGTACCTGCAAACACCA
Source organism: Chloroherpeton thalassium (assembly GCA_020720105.1). Classification (GTDB taxonomy): domain Bacteria; phylum Bacteroidota; class Ignavibacteria; order Kapaibacteriales; family UBA2268; genus GWF2-33-9. The sequence goes on along the minus strand of DYPF01000198.1, from coordinate 777 downwards.
TTGTGGATTTAATGAATCAATTAAAAGATCCTCGAAGAAGTGCATATTTCACTTTGTATTATAATGCGACATTAGATACATTTATATACAAGGGTGGAACTTATGGCGTAAGAAGTTCATACGCAAAATATTCTCATATCAACGATAATATACAAGTTTCTAATTATCCGGGGACTGTGATGAGCTACACCGAAGTATTATTTTACTTAGCAGAAGCAGCCGCCAGAGGTTTTAATGTTGGACAAACCGCAGATGTTTTGTATTATAATGCCATAAGTTCTTCGATTCTTGAATGGGGCGGAACTTCGGCAGATATAACAGCATATTTTCTTGAACCGGACGTAGTTTATAATACCGCTGATTGGAGAAAATGTATTGGAACTCAATCATGGCTTGCTTCGTATGTCCGTGGATTTGAAGGATATACTACATGGAGACGATTAGATTATCCAATTTTTACTGTTGCTCCGAGAATTTCAGGTTACGACCAAATTCCTGTTCGATTTACATATCCTGTAAACGAGCAAACACTTAATGCCGATAATTATTATAATGCAGCAAGTGCAATTGGAGGAGATATAATGACAACAAAACTATTTTGGGATAAATTCTAAAAATAAATAATCTATCAAATTAAGACCATACATTTTTTGTATGGTCTTTTTTTTATAATATTTTTCGTATCTTTATTTTTCAATCAAAATTCATACACCATGCCCCCCACCCACGACCTTCTCACAAAAATAAACTGGTTTCTCACGCCAATTTCCGATTTAA
>DYPF01000197.1 GCA_020720105.1 Chloroherpeton thalassium | reverse complement strand
ATATTTATGGCAATAAAATTGAATCTCAAGAAAACATCGAAATTATCCAAGAAAGTGATTGGACAGGCAAATTGACTTGGAATTGTTCGGGTGTTCCAACTGGTACATATTTCATACGAATACAATACGGCACCGAAGACCGTGTAGTAAAGCTGTTAAAAACTGAGTAAAACATAAAAATAAATGGCTGCGTTTTGTTGCAGCTATTATGATATTCTGAAATTCTATTATAATTATTAATTTATGAACTTTATAATTTTGAATAAGGAAAAAAAATAAATGAAAAAAATGTTGATTGCGATTGTAATGTTTGTGATTACGGTCAATTCGTTAACTTTCTCTCAAGAAAATAAAAGAGATGTTATTACAGATAGGTTTAGCTTAGGAGCTTCATATTTGATGTTGAGTGATAAGCAGACTGACTTTAACTATGTTGGTTTCAGCATAAAATCTGCTGATACTTCCAATATTTTTGTAGCTACCAATTTATATTTTCCATTAGTCGATGATGCACCCTACAAATACATTTTTGAAGGTAATATTGGGAAGTATAGCAAACCGATGTACTTATTTAATAAAAATGGTCTTAAAACAAGGTGGATGACTTCCTTAGCTGTTGCAGTTATTGGTCCAAATGATAAATTTATAAAAAATAAGAACTATGTAATTTATGGTATTGGTGGAGCTTTGGGACTTGAATTTGCCTTCAAATTTGTTGTAATAGATATTGCGATGGGACCGCAATGGGATACAGAAAATCATTTATACAGCAAATTTAGTACAAGTTTGAAGTTTACACTTGGCGAGGATTGGATAAAATAAGCAAAACGAATTCTTTCCCAATCTGCCCACAATATTATTAAGGGCAGATTGGAGATTAATAACTATTGATTTAAATAGATATCTAAATATTTATTGATAATTTTCGGGTTTGCTTTGCCTTGAGTTTGTTTCATTACTTGTCCAACAAAGAATCCGTATAAATTATTTCTGCCACTTTTGTATTTTTCTACACTTTCGGGGTTATTAGCAACAATATCTTTCACCAAATTATCGATTAATGTTTCGTCAGAAACTTGAACTAAATTCTTTTCTTCTATTATCTGACTTGGAGATTTGCCAGTAGCAATCATTTCGGCAAACACGTCTTTTGCAATTCTGCTTGATATTATCTCGCTTGCGAATAAATCGACCAATTCTGCCAAGTTATCTGAAGTAATGCCAAGCTCGTTAATTTTCTTGTTTTGTTCTGCAACCAAGCGAAGCATTTCAGTATTTATCCAATTTGTTAAAACTTTAAAGTATTTTTCGTTCTTTTCGTTTAGAATAGCAGCGGTTTGTTCAAAATATCTTGAAAGAATAATATCATTAATCAAAATTGTTGCATCATAATTACTTAAATGATATTCTTGCATAAATCTCTTTTTCTTCTGCATTGGCAATTCTGGTAGCGAATTCTGAATTTCGTTTTTCCATTCATCTGCAACATAAACTTGCAGCAAATCAGGTTCTGGGAAATAGCGATAATCGTGAGCCATTTCTTTGGTTCTCATCACTCTTGTAATGTGCTTAGAGGCATCCCAAAGACGCGTTTCTTGAGTTATTTTCCCACCATTTTCGATAACTTCAATCTGTCGACTTATTTCGTATTCAATGGCTTTCTGAACATTCCTGAAACTATTAAGGTTTTTTACTTCTGTTTTTGTACCAAATTTCTCGGCACCTATCAAACGAACGGAAACATTTGCATCGCACCTTAAAGCACCTTCTTCCATATTTCCCGAAGAAATACCAAGATAAATTAAAATTTGGCGAATTTGCTCCAAATACTTGTAGGCTTCATCTGCATCACGAATATCAGGCTCACTTACAATTTCGATTAGTGGCACACCACTTCGGTTGAAGTCCAATAATGTATCGATATCCAAATCGTGAATGGATTTGCCGGTATCTTCTTCTATGTGAATGCGAGTAAGTCCAATTTTCTTTATTTCGGTATCGCTTTTTTCAATTTCAATATATCCATCATAACAAATTGGGTCTTCGTATTGCGAAATCTGATAACCTTTGGTTAAGTCTTCGTAAAAATAATTTTTGCGGGATAAAGTGGAAGTTTTTCTTATACTGCAATTAGTAGCTAATCCCATTTTAATAGCAAAATCAACTAATTTCTCGTTCAAAACAGGCAAAGCTCCGGGCATACCAAGACATACGGGACAGGTGTTTGAATTTGGAAAATCTCCAAATTTTGTGGAGCAACCACAAAAAGCTTTTGTTTCGGTTAATAATTGGCTATGAACTTCCAAACCAATTACAGCTTCGTATTTATAAGAATTAATCATTATTTTTACTTTTTTACTTGTTTGTTCGTTTATTATTACAAAATTAACTACTTTAATTAATTTATATAAGAAAGTTGGATTTTTTAGTAATAAAAATTAAAGTAATATTACATTAAAAAATAAATAAGTAAAGAAATGATAAAAAATATAATATTGGATTGCGGCGGGGTTATTTTTGAAGTATTTTACGACAGATCCTACCAAGCATTTAAGGAGTTATCCACAAAACCTGAAATCTTTGAGGATATTTCAATATTGAAATTCAAGCATATTGCAAGCGAATATGAAATTGGAAAACAAACCACGCCTGAATTTTTAAGCGATATCCGTGAGAAATTGTATTTGAAGAATGCTACTAATGAGCAAATAATAAATGCTTGGAATGCTATGCTCGGAAAATTTATACCCGAATCTATAAATTTTATCAAGCAAGTCGAAGATAAATATAAGACTGCACTTTTCTCAAATACTAACGAATTGCATTATTTAGAATTTGCTAAAGTTTGTCAAAGATTAATGTCTAGATTGGATTATGTTCATTTATCCAATGATATTGGAGATAAAAAGCCGAATTTATCTTCATATCAAAAAGTTTTAAAATTATGTGATTTTAAAGCAGAGGAAACATTATTTGTAGATGATTCATTAGAAAATATTGAAGCAGCTAAGCAAGTTGGTATTCAAACAATTCATTATATTGGCGATTGGAATTTCGATAAAATACTCGAATATTTAGAAAATAAATGATCCAAAGAGCATAAATGAAAGTAAACACATTATTCGAGCATACAGCCGAAATTATTAAAATTGCATATAATCGCACAACTCCTACCGATGCACTTTTATCTGATATTTTCCGAAAAAGAAAAAACTATGGTAGCAAAGAAAGAAAGTTTATAGCCAATACTTTGTATTTCTATTTTCGCAATAAATTGCTTATTGATTATTTAGTTAGAAATTCCAAAGTAGATTATGTTAATTCTAAAGAATTTCCACAATTGCCATCTGTCATCACTTCTGTGCTTCTTTCTTTTATGTTCGAAAATGATTTTTACGATTATAAACCTCTTGAAATATTAAAAAAAGTTGAAAAAGAATTCTTGTTAGATGATTTCTTGAAAAATAATTACAACTTAGAATATGAGTTAATAAGCGAAGAAATAATCGAATTGTATACCAAGTTAAACAGCGAAATTAAGTCGAGTTCTTACCAAGAATTGATTGAAAATAAATTAGATAAATTAGAGATTTTATTTAGTTTTCCAAATTTATTATTAACAAAAGTAATACAACAAAAAAATGACAAACAAGAATTATTAGATTTCTTGGATAATTCAAGGCACCAAGCACCAATATCTATTCGAGTGAATACACAAAAAACAAATGTTGATGCACTAAAAATTGCAATGCAGGAAAATGGAATTTATCCAAGACAATCCAAAGTAATTCCAAATTCGTTGCTATTAGAGCAAAGAGTGCAATTTAGTGAATTGAATTTATATCGTATAGGTTTATTTGAGGTGCAAGATGAAGGAAGCCAATTGATAGGTTTGTTTCTCGAACCAGAACCTAAGGAATTGATACTTGATGCTTGTGCTGGTGCAGGTGGAAAAAGTTTGCATATAGCAGAATTGCAACAAGATTCAGGCAAAGTTGTTGCCAATGATATTGAGTATAATCGTTTGAAGGAAATTCCAAAACGAGCCGTTCGGTCGGGGTTGAAATCAATTGAAGTAAATTTATCAATATCCAAATCTCCACATTCTGCTCTCAAAGAATTCGGATTCGACAAAGTACTTGTTGATGCACCCTGCTCGGGTTCGGGAACAATACGCCGCGACCCACTTAAAAAGTTTAGAATAAATCAAAGATTGCTAAATAAATTAGCCGATAATCAGCTAAGAATATTGGAAAATTATGCAAAATACACTAGTATTGAAGGAATTTTAGTTTATTCTACTTGTAGTTTTCTAAGTGATGAGAATATCAATATCGTAAATGAATTTTTGAGTAAAAACAAAGATTTTGAAGCTATTGAAATTACTGATTTTATCACTCAAAACAATCTTAGTGAATATGTGAATCAAATCAGTGAAAACGCAATATCTATTGACTTTGGCAAAACAAGTAGCGATGGTTTTTTTATGGCAAAGTTCAGAAGAATAGGGTGAAGATTGAGTTGAACTCCAAAATTTAGAGATTTGTACTATGATTAATATTATGCACTATGATTTAAATGATTAGTATGATTTCGATGATTACTTTACTTTAAACTTCAGCATTTATTTTTTTAATCATATCCTATTAAAAAATCATAGTTATCAGGTTAATTATAATAATCATAGTTAAAGTCTGTACTATGATTTAAATGATTA
>DYPF01000196.1 GCA_020720105.1 Chloroherpeton thalassium | reverse complement strand
TAAGAATTCAAAATTACTAAATATCATAATTTTAATAATTTATTTACTAAAAATAGTTAATTAAGCCACAAATAAATTCGTGGGATATGTACTAACACCCAGCACCCAACTCCCAACACCTATTTTTAATAGCTAATTAACCTTTAATTCACTTTTATTCATTAATTTTGTTATATATAATTCCAAATTAGGCAAATAAAATGAATTTCGCAAAAACAAAAATTATCGCAACTATTGGACCATCTTCAAATTCTTATGAAGTTATTTCGCAAATGCTAGATAAGGGCTTGGATATTCTTAGGCTCAATCTGTCGCACGGAAAGATCGAGGAACATATTCAAACGATTGTTATGGTTAGAGAGATGGAAAAGAAGCTGAATAGAAAAATTGCAATTATGGGCGACTTACAAGGACCTAAAATTCGCATTGGTAATTTTGAGAATAATGCAGTTGAACTATTTGAAAATGATACTTTTATTATCACTTCTGACGACCTTGAATTTGGTAATAATCGGATAGTTGCTTCGCAGTACAAAGATTTAGTTAAGGAAGTGCATCCGGGCAATCTTATGCTGCTTGATGATGGTTATATTCATTTGGAATGCACCAAAATTATTGGGAACGAAATTCACACAAAAGTTATCAAAGGTGGAATTCTCAAAAATCACAAAGGGATTGTAGTGCCTGGAAGCAAGAGTAATGCACCATCCTTGAGCGAGAAAGATATAGAAGATTTAAAAAATATTCTGCCTGCGGGAATTGACTTAATTGCCCTATCTTTTGTTAAATCTGATAATGATATTCGTGAAGCCCGAACAGCAATGAAGATTTTCGGCAGACAAGTGCCTGTTATTGCTAAGATTGAAAGAGCCGAAGCATTTGATAAAATTGATAATATTATCTTAGAATCCGATGGCATTATGGTTGCTCGCGGTGATTTAGGTTTAGAAATGCCAATGGAAGAAATTCCATTATTACAGAAAGAATTGATTAGGAAAGCCAATATTAACGGAAAGCCTGTAATTACTGCAACCCAAATGCTCGAGTCTATGATTCATAATCCAATGCCAACTCGTGCAGAAATTACAGATGTAGCTAATGCAGTTATTGATGGTACTGATGCAGTGATGCTAAGCGGGGAGACAAGTGTAGGCGATTATCCAATTTTGGCTGTAGATTATATGAATAAAATAATCCTTAAAACCGAAAATGCAATTGTAAAAAAATTGAAAATAATTTCTCATAATAATAATATTTCGGATAATATTGCGGATTCTATTGCAATTTCAACTGTTTTGCTGTCTAAAAACATACAAGCTAAAGCAATTCTTACAGTTACTCATAGCTCATACACACCAAGGAAAATTTCTAAGTACCGCCCAAATATTCCAATAATTGCTTTCACAGACGAGCCTTCAATTTTGTCTTATTTAATGTTGATTTGGGGAGTGAGACCAATTTATTTACCTGAATTAAATCCCAAAGAATATGATTTCAGGGCGATTTCGGATATTGCCCAAAAATACGATGTTATACAGAAAGATGATTTAGTTGTCTTTGTATCTGGCTTGACCGAATCGGCAATTAATGAAAACAATATGATTAAAGTAATTTCAGTTGATTAGGTTTGAATTATTGAAAACGAAATAGTTAAAATTGTAATTTTTGTAAAAGTTAATTTACTTAATGGTAAGGAGTTAATGTTGGCACTCAATCACTTCACCAATTAGATAGAATGATCCTGCGTATAAAATTGGAAGATTTTGCTCTTTTATCTTGTGAACAGCTTGGCAAACTGATGTTGTTTTTGTAATGTTGGATTGTGTAAAATGCTGGGCAATATCTATTGCCGAAGCCGATCTTTCAATCTTTGGTTGTGTAATAATTATATCTACAAATTTACCATCGATTATTTTTGCAATTGCTGGAAAATCTTTATCTTGCATAGCTGCAAAACATAGATTTATCTTGCCAATTAGACCATATTTTTGCAAAGTATTGACTAATTGTATAAAGGCATCAGGATTGTGCGCCACATCATACATAGTTAATGGCGAGTGAGATACAATTTGCATCCTACCATTAAAAATAAAGTTGTTTCTTGCCTTTAGAATGCCATCTACAATTGAACTTGTGGGAATAGTAAGAATGTTATTTAGCAACTCAATAGCTGCTATGCTTGTTGCTATATTTCTTACTTGATGTTCGCCAAGAAATGGAGTTTTTAGTGCGTATTTATTATTTCTGGTATTTAAATTGAATAGTGTGGTAAAATCCTCTGAGTATTTAATGCTTGAAATCTCGCACAAATTATCTAAATAAAACAAGTCTGCTTTTCTCTCATTGGCAACTTTTTGGAAAACAGGAAATAATTCGGAATGATTATTCTCAGCTACAATGGCACGGGAGTCTTTTTTAAAAATACCAGATTTATCTTCTGCAATTTTCTCAAGAGTATTTCCCAAGTATTCTTGATGTTCAAGCCCGATTGAAGTTATTATTGATAATATTGAATCAACAACATTTGTAGCATCATTTTGCCCGCCCATTCCTGCTTCGAGTATGGCAAAATCCACATTATTTTCAGCAAAGTAATACAAGCAAATAGCTGTAGTTAATTCAAAAAAAGTAGCATTAGTTCGCTCTTGGATGTCTCTCAAATCGTTAATAATATTAACAAGGTAATCATCACTTATTTGTGAGCCATTAATTTGAATACGCTCATTGAAATTAACTAAATGAGGAGAAGTATAAAGCCCAACTTGGTATCCAGATTCTGATAGAATAGATGCTATATTTACAGCAGTTGTACCTTTGCCATTTGTGCCTGTAATGTGAATTGACTGTATTCTTTTATGTGGATTGCCAAGATAAGTAAGTACTTTTTTAATCCTTTCTAATCCCGGCTTAATACCAAATCTTTGTAAAGAATACAGCCAATTTAATGCAACTTCTTTGTTCATTGAGATTTATTAATTAATCCCAAGAAATTTTAGTATTTGTAAATGTCTTCTGAATATTGATTTTATCGGCATCTGCAATATTATTCTTAGATAAATTCAATTTAGTCAAATTTTCATTTAAACTAACAAACGACTCTGGAAGCTTGGAAATATTATTAAAACTAACATCAAATTCCTTTAAATTCTTCAAATTTCCAATATCAGCAGGTAATTCAATAATTTCATTTTCGTAAAGGACTAATTTTTCTAAATTAGTCAATTCGCAAATTTCATTTGGCAATTGAGTTAAAGAATTTTTGAAAAGTCTTAAACGGCTAAGTTTCTGTAATTTGTTTATGCAATTTGGAATTTCCTTGATATTATTATCATTAACTTCAAGCTTAGTTAAATTTGTTAAATCGCATATTTCAACTGGTAATTCTTCTAAATTATTCTCATAAATTCTAAGTTTTTCCAAATTCACTAAATTCCCAATAGTTTTTGGCAATTCACTTAGATAATTTTCGCTTATAATTAGTTCTTTCAATTTAGTCAAACTTGAAATAGTTGCTGGTATTGATTTGATTTGGTTATTGTTAAGACTAAGTTTTTCCAAATTCACTAAATTCCCAATTTCTTCTGGCAATGTTTCTATTTCATTCCAACTTAAAATAACGACCTTTAGTTTAGTAAGGCTGAATAATTTTGGATTGATTTTAGAAATTTTGTTTCCACCTAAATCAATTTTTTCTAAATTTGTAAGTTTTTGAATATCATCAGGAATATCAGTAATTTGATTATTATAAAGATGAAGTTCTTTTAGGTTGAGGAACGAGAATATTTGTTCTGGAAATGAGTATAAATCATGGAAGTGAAGGTCTAAAATTTCTACAAGTTCGGGGTTTTGTACAGCTTCCTTTAGATTGTAGAAGACTCTTTGTGCAGAGCTTGGTTCGTTGTTCATAATGCCTCCATTAAAAAAGTGTAAATTAATAAAATGCTTTAAACGAAAATAGCAAATTTTTAATGAACAATAGCATAAATTTCAAAAATAATTTATTATTGGTTATTTTTTTTTAAATTTGTATTGTTAAAATATGAAGATGTCATTATGAAAATATCTGTTTTTGGTTCCGCTTTAGCGCAGCCCGAGTCTCGCGAATTTATTGATGCTCAAAACTTTGGTCGTATTGCTGCCATCGAAGGTTGGGAAATAACTTGTGGAGCATACAAAGGTATTATGCTTGCCACAGCAATGGGGAGCAAATCTGAAGGTGGATCTGTGACAGGGATTGTATGGAATGGTTCTTTGCTTACTCCTAACGAATTTGTAGACGAAATAATCAAAGTAGATGAATATCTTGAGATGTCGAGCTATTTAATTATGAATTCTAATATTTATATCTTTTTCCCAGGCGGCACAGGCACATTAATGGAATTGGCAACAACTTGGAATTTATTAGAACACAATTTATTAGAACGCAAATTGATTATTACAATTGGCGAAGAATGGAGAGAATTGGTACAATTAATTAGTTTTTACAACGAAAATTCCTTTGAATCTGGGCTATTTATTCATAATGTAGAAGATTCTGATGAAGCAATTGAATTAATTAAGCAGTTCCATTGGTAATTAGTTAATTATACTAATTCGGCTGGCGAATATATTTATCTTATAGGTTAATTACGAATTAAGAGGGTTTCTAATAAGTCAATTTAGAGTGTCATTCCCACGAAAGTGGAAATCAATAAATCCAAATTGGGAACAGGCATTTCTTGCGTAGGGAACAGGCATGCCTGTTC
>DYPF01000018.1:9256-26995 GCA_020720105.1 Chloroherpeton thalassium | reverse complement strand
CTGCTATATCGCTGGAACTATTCTCCGACCCATCCTCCTCCCCACGCTGAAGCGTGGGGTTGAAGGTTGCGGGATTGTCCCCACGCTGGTGCTAATTCCGCAACTTCTCCCACCATATCGCTATTGCCATTGTCCCCACGCTGAAGCGTGGGGTGGATGGTGATTATTCGAATAACATTAATGGTATTTACAAAATTACAAATATTCTTGCAAATATTCAAAGATATTTTTCCACTTTTCCGCACAAAAAAAAGCCTCAAATATTGACATTTGAGGCTTTTTGATTATTTTAAAATAATTGTGAATTTCAATTATTTTTGCTTTCTTTTGGCATCTACCGAGGCAATTGCTGTCATATTTAAAATATCATCAACATCATCGCCACGTTGTAAGATATGAACTGATTTAGTCAATCCAAGTAAGATTGGACCAATAATCTTAGCACCACCAATGGAATAAAGTAATTTATAAGTAATATTTCCAGCATCTAAATTAGGGAATATCAATATATTTGCTCCACCATCAAGTGCGGAGAATGGAAAAGTACTCTTCATCAACTTCGAATCAACTGCAAAATTAGCTTGCACTTCGCCATCTACCATCAAATTTGGCTCGCGTTCTTTGATAATCTTTAATGCTTTTTGCATTTTATCTGGAGACTCACCTTTTGCAGAACCAAAATTGCTATAAGAAAGTAAAGCCACTTTTGGATTTATATCAAAAATACTTGTAAATCTTGTAGATTGAATTGTAATATCAGCAATTTGAGATGCAGTTGGATTAGGATTAACAGTTGTATCAGCCAAATAGAATGTTTTATTATTCATCGAAACAATATATAAGCCTGAAACTACTTCATAATATGATTCTTTTCCAATAATTTCTAATGCTGGACGAATTGTTTCGGGATAGTGATAATTTAAGCCTGATAACATTGAGTCAGCATAACCCAAACGAACCATCATCGAAGCAAAATGATTTGGACTGCGAAGCATAGTTGCAACTGCAGTATCACGAACAACACCTTTGCGATTACGAATAGCAAAATATTCATCAATAAATTTATCAATATCTTTGCAAGTCTTTGGATTAACTAAAGTTAATTTAGAAATATCAACATTATTCTCTGCAGCAGCAGCTTTAATTCTATCTTCATTACCGATCAAAATTGGTTTTGCAATCTTTCTTTCACTTGCAATTGAAGCAGCTTTGATAATTTTTGGATTTTCGCCTTCAGCATAAACAATAGTTTTAAGATCTTTTTCTGCCTTATCGAAAACAGAAGTCATAATTGACATAGCTCTACCCATTCTGATGTCTAATTGAGCACAATAAACATCAAAATCTTTGATTGGATTACGAGCAACCCCTGTTTCCATAGCTGCTTTAGCAACTGCAGGAGCAACTCTTGTTAATACACGAGGATCGAATGGTTTTGGAATGATGTATTCCCTGCCAAATTGCATTTCAATTCCATCGTAAGCAGCACGAACATTTTCGGGTACTGGCTCTTTAGCCAAACCAGCCAAAGCGTAAGCAGCAGCTTTCTTCATTTCTTCGTTGATTGCTTTAGCGTGAACATCTAATGCACCACGGAAGATAAATGGGAAGCCTAAAACGTTATTTACTTGATTAGGATAGTCGGAGCGACCAGTTGCCATAATTACATCTGGGCGAGCTTCCACTGCGTCTTCGTAAGTAATTTCTGGGTCAGGATTAGCCATAGCAAAGATAATTGGATCATCAGCCATTGCTTTAACCATATCTTTAGAAACAAGGTTAGCACCCGAAAGCCCAACAAATACATCAATACCTTTGAAAGCATCTTCTAATGTTCTTGCATCAGTTTCAACCGCAAATTCTTCTTTAAATGAGTTCATACCTTTGGTTCTACCTTTGTAGATAACGCCAGTAGTATCGCACATCATCACATTTGCAGGATCGACACCTAATGACATATGGAATTTAGCACAAGCAATACCAGAAGCACCAGCACCATTATATAAAACTTTGATTTTGCTAATGTCTTTTCCTACAATTTCCACAGCATTTAATAAAGCAGCACCACTAATGATAGCTGTACCGTGTTGGTCATCGTGAAATACAGGAATATCCAATCTTTCTTTTAAAGTATTCTCGATATAAAAGCATTCAGGAGCTTTGATATCTTCTAAGTTGATACCACCAAAAGTAGTAGAAATTGCTTCCACAATCTCCACAATCTTTTCTTGGTTGTGTTCGTTAACTTCGATATCGAATACATCAATATCAGCAAATTTTTTGAATAGCACGCCCTTACCTTCCATTACTGGTTTGCCAGCAGCAGCACCGATATTTCCCAAACCCAATACAGCAGTTCCATTTGAAATAACCGCAACCAAGTTTCCTTTTGCAGTATATTCAAAAACTTTTTCGGGATCTTTTTCGATTGCTAAGCATGGAATTGCTACGCCAGGGGAATAAGCAAGAGATAAATCCCATTGTGTTTCGCAAGGTTTTGTAGTAATAACCTCAATTTTGCCCTTTCTACCAGAACTATGATAATTTAGAGCATCTTCATCGCGAATAATCATACTTTCACCATTATTTTTTTATTTATTTTGAAAAGACAATTCAAGATTTGATTACAATATTGAATTATCTATATTGTCTTAGCCATTCTAATCTGTCTTGCAATTGTGCAATAGGAACTGTTAATTTTTCCTTTGGCAAAATTGCATCTTCTTGACTTGTGAATACTAATTCATAATCTTTGCTCATAACAATTGCTTCTTCGGGGCAAACTTCTTCGCAGAAACCACAGAAGATACATCGGAGCATATTTATTTCGAATACCTTAGGCATTCTTTCTTTTTCGGCATCAATCGGACCAGGTTGAACTTCAATAGCTAATGCAGGACAAACTCTCGAACACAAACCACAAGCGACGCATCTGCCACCAGTTTCTTCAACAACTAAAACAGGTCTCCCACGAAATGAGGGACTTGGAGTCATCTTTTCTTCGGGATAGCTTCTTGTGAATTTTGGCTCGAACATTGTTTTAAAGGTCAAAGCCATACCTTTAGCTATTTCAGGTAAATATAATTTTTCCCAAAAAGTCAATCTATCTGAAGCTGTATTTTTAGTAATATTCATTTTTTACCAATTTTTTATTTAATTAATAAAACAACTAAACCTGAAATAAGAAAGTTTACCAAGGCTAATGGTAATAAAACTTTCCAGCCTAAATTCATTAATTGGTCGTATCTAAATCTGGGCAATGTCCATCTAATCCAAATCATAGTGCAAATTAAGAGATAAATTTTAATTACAAACACTAAGAATTGAAATGCACCAAGTTGCCAACTTCCTACTGATAAGCCAATTAATTCTGGGTTGAAAGGTAAAGTCCATCCACCTAAGAAAAGTAAAGTAATGATTGCAGAAGAAGTTGCCATATTGGCATATTCTGCCAAGAAAAACATACCAAAACGCATACCACTATATTCAGTATTGTATCCAGAAACTAATTCTTGTTCTGCTTCGGGTAAATCAAATGGAGCACGGTTTGTTTCGGCTAAACCTGTAACGAAAAATATAATGAAGCCCAAGGGTTGAATAAATATATTCCATCTAAAGCCATTCCAATGCGAATATTGATCTGTTACAATATCACTCAAGGAAAAAGAGCCCGCTACAACGATAACCGCCAAAATTGCAAGTCCCATTGATAATTCGTAAGAAATCATCTGAGCAGTGGAACGTATTCCACCCAAAAGTGAATATTTATTATTTGACGACCATCCGGCAAGTGCTATTCCAAACACACCAACTGAAGTTAATGCAAGTACAAGTAAAATTCCAATATCTGCTTGTGGAGCAATACCCATTTGTATCACTCGCCCACCAATATTAATTGGATCACCAAATGGAATTACAGCATAAACACTAATTGCAATTCCAAGAGTAATCATTGGGGCAACTCCGTGGAAAAATTTATTTGCTCCATCAGGAATTATATCTTCCTTCATAAATAATTTGAAAACATCGGCAAATGGCTGAAAAAAGCCGAAAGGACCCACTCTATTGGGACCAATACGATTTTGCATCCAAGCAGATATTTTTCTTTCTAAATAAACAGAAATCGCAGCTGAAAAAAGTAACAAACTGATTATTACAATTGCTTTGATTGATGTTTCAATTACTATCCATAAAATATCGTTCATATCATTAAAAATTTAATAATCAATCTGGTTTTTTATAATGTGATACATAATTTACTAAAACTGGATCTGGGTAATTTCCCCTATCTAATTTTAATCCTTGATGTTTTTGCATATTATCATAAGTCATTTTATTGAATGGTTTCACTTGGGAAGCCATATCATCAAACACGTCTTTAGCAGTTTTATAATTCCAGCTACCGCTCATACTATTTGCTAACTGTTGGAATATTTTCCAAGCAGGTTTTGCATCACGTTCGTCTTTCTGAGTCCAATGGTCATTGTGAGAACCAAATTTGTCCCATCTGCTCATCTTCATACCCATTCTATGCAAGTTTTCTTTTGTTACAAGTGCGGCTGTAAAATATTGCACCCTACCATCAAAATTAGTGAAGGATCCATCGGTTTCTGCATAAGTTGATAAAGAGAACACAACATCAGCCAATTTGGAAACTGCATTATGATTGGAGGCTAATACAACTAAAAACTCTAATTTGGAAAGAGTACCAATAATATCTGAATTATTTTGTAAATCTTCATTCATAATTATAGCACACTTGATATGTTTGGCATCAATGGCTGCTTTAATCTTTGTTAGATTTGTTCCGTCCGAGAATATGTATCCAAGAGCTTCGGCACCTTTTGAGTTTGGTGATTTATCATTAGTTTTTAGGAAATCATCACCAAAACTTTCATCAGTATTCTTAAATATCTCGATGTGTGAGGATTTTACAACAGTTTTTGCGAATTTTTGCAATGCAAATAAATCTTCATTTGTTGAGTTTGGCGAGCCAATTAATAAAATTTCGTTTGATTTGAATTGTTTCAAATTTTCGAGAGCGAATTGTTTTGCAACCTCAAATGTTGAATCTTTGAGTTCTCCATCAATCCTAATTTGATTATTTAAAATTCGGTTTTCGTTCAATTTTGGATATTGGGTTAATCTACCATAATCGCAAAGCCAATGTTTGTTTACATACATATTTGTAGAAGGTTGCACTCTTAGAACTTTGTTGTTACGAACACCGATTTTGATATTACAACCACGCGAACAGCCTGTACAAATAGATTCAGTAAAGCTCATTTCCCAAACTCTTGACTTAAATCTAAAGTCAATGCTTGTTAATGCACCAACTGGACATAACTCTACAACATTCATCGAATATGGGTTATCAAATTTTGTATCTTCAAATAATTCAATCGTAACTTTATCGCCACGATTAACAAAAGTCAAAACATCTTGCTTAGCAATTTCTTTTGCGTAACGAATACAACGCGAACAAGAAATACACCTTTCCGCATCATACATTACATTTGGTCCCCATTCTACGTGTTTTGGTTTGTGATTTTTTGCTTCAGTAAATCTACTTTCTCCATTAGAATGGTCAAAAGCATATTCCTGTAACTTACATTCACCAGCTTCGTCGCAAATAGGACAATCTAATGGGTGGTTAATAAGTAAAAATTCCATTACGGCTTCTTGTGAATCTACAACTTTTTTAGTATGAGTATTTACGTACATACCTTCGGTAGCGGGAGTAGCGCAAGCAATTTGAAGTTTAGGGAACCACTGAACAACAGGTTCGCCTGATTCATTAAATTCTAAAGCACCCGTGGGTAACTTCTTTTGATTACCGATTTCAACTAAACACATACGGCAGTTACCGGAAACTGATAATTCTGGGTGCCAGCAAAAGTGAGGTATATCAATACCATTCTGGAGAGCAGCTTGTATTATTGTTTGATTACTCTCAGTAGTAATTTGCTTTCCATCTATTACAATTTGTGCCATCAAGCACTCCTTAAATTCTTACAAAACTTTTTTTGAAAAATGAAAGATTAAAAAATGCAAAATACAAAATTTTTCGTTATTATTGTGATGTTTCTGCTATTCTCCATATTTCTTGGCATGGAAAATTATTATCATAAAGCGATTTTGATAAAATTATTGAATCTAAACCATATTTTTCGTATTTTGAGAGTTCGATTAATGTTTTAGCATTTGGTGCACCACAAAGTAAAGTTACTCGCATTTTGGAGTATTCTAAAATTTTCTCTATTTTTTCAAAATTAGCAGATTTATTATTGGCAATCCAATCATTATCACCATAAATAAGACGCGTAGCACCGATACTTTTAATCAAATCAATATAATCAAATATGTTAATATCAAGTATTTTCCCGTAATATTTCAATTTATCATAATGCACTATCGCATAAAAAATTATTCTTTGAGGAGTATATTTTTCTACTAATAATTTTGTTTCTTCAAGATGCGATAAGGGGTATTCGCACAATGCTACTCGTAAAACACCATTATTTAATAAATATTCGCATTCTTCGATTGACTGCGAAACTGAAGATATGGTAATTGGTATATCAATATTTTTAATAATTTCTAAAATTGCCTTTTTATTTTCTGAGTTCCCACTTCCCCCCATATCATTAATAATTAGGGTTTTTGCATCCTCGCTTCGCCATAACTTACAGAGTTGTAAAGGATCTTCTTGTAGAATTTTAAAATCAATATTAGCATTTAAACCAAACTTAATAGCTTGGACAACTTTCCCGTTTTTTAAATCCAATTTTGGAATTATAACCATTTTCTATTTTAGTAATTTTTGAAGTGCTAATTTAATAATTTCTTCGTTTGTAAGGTTACTTTTATTTGATTTTATTATTTCTGCAATAGTTTTTTCTGCAATATTTCTATTATATCCAAGCACAATCAGCGCCTCGATTGCTTCGGCTTTCACTGCCATTTCGCCTAAGACATCACTACTAATTCCAGATATAACATCACTTTTACGGATTTTATCTTTCAATTCGAGAGTAATTCTTTCGGCTGTTTTCTGCCCAATTCCAGGGATTTTTTGTAATTGTCTTGGATTATTATTATTAATTATCTCGGCAAGTTCAGTGGCAGAAATTGATGATAAAATGCTTATCGCACTCTTTGGTCCAATTCCATTAACAGTAATCAATAAATTAAATACTTCTCTCTCGCTTTTGTCGAAAAATCCAAATAAATTCCAAGAGTCTTCCTTGGGGATTAGTACAGTATGAATTAAAGTAATTTGACCTATTTCTGGTAAGTTCTGAAATGTATTCACGCTTATAGAAACAGAGTAGCCAACCGAGTTACAATCAATTAGTAATTCGGTTGGTTTTTTCTCGACTATTATGCCTTTTAAAAAGGAAATCATTGGTTATTAGAGTTTTTGAAATTTATTTGTGTAAATTTTGCCATTAATATGTACTTGTAGGAAATAAGTTCCAGAGTTCAATGAATTTAAAGATATAGAAATTCTTGATGCATTCTCATTATTTTGTGTATAAACTACTTTTCCATTTATATCTACAACCTCAATCAACAATTTATCAGCAACTATGCTTTCAGAAAAAATTACATCGAAAGTCCCATAATTTGGATTTGGCAAAATCTCTAAAATTGATTGATTTGAGTAATCATCAACGCTATTTACGATAACCTCTAAGCTATCCGAAATAGAGCCACATCCAGCTTCATTAAAAGTCTCAACTTGGTAAAAACCATCGCCAATTTCTGCGGAATTAATTATCTGAGTTTTCAATCCTTTTATTTCTTTACCATTTCTATACCAAACGTATTCGAAAGATTCGGAGGATGTAAGGTAATTTCCATCTGGTGTAATAGTTGGTTTAGCTGGTGGCTCGGATTGGAATACTTCCATTTCAATTAATTTCGAAGGACAACCTGCAAAAGTATAGCCCTTAACACTATATTTTCCAGGTTTATTTACTGATATTTTCCTTACAGTATCGCCGGTTGACCATTCGTATTTTGTGAAGCCTAAACTTGCTCTTAATTCAATTTCATCGCCTTCTTTGCATAAAGCAAACCTTGTAGTCGAAGTTGTTACGGCGATATCCTTGCTTTCGCTAACATTAACAACGATAGCTTTGGATTTTGCATTGCATTCTTCGCTTGACGAAACACTTACGCTGAACGCACCCGATTCTTTAACTACAATGCTCTTTGTAGTGGCACCATTAGACCAAACAAAATTAGTATAATCACCATCTAATTCCAAAATAACGCTATCGCCCTCACAAATATCAGTTTTGCCAATCACGTTTACTTGTGGAGCAGGCAAATTGCAATTTAAAGCCTCCACTTCCCAAAAGCCAAGTCCATAGCTTGCTGCACGAATCATTGTTTTTTCGCTGTAACTAATTTCCAATTCCATTATTATTAAATTTGGCAAACCCTCGCCGTATTTTTGCCAACTGCCAGAACCATAATCTGAGAAAAACACTCCAATATCAGTCCCAATATATACTCTATCGGGAGAATTTTTTTGTATAACTATAGTATTTACCGGCACATTAGGCAAATTGCCAGATAAATTGATCCAATTAATTCCATCAAATTCATAGACTTTATCATTTACAGTAAATCCTGATTTTGTAATCCAAATATGGTTTGGATCATCATAATCCACAGCAATATAAGTTATTGCACTTGATGATGATTTCAGAATACTTGTCCAATTTGTTCCACCATTTGTTGTTTTAAACAATTCAGAACTATTTGCAGCATAAACTGTGTTCGTGTCTGATGGAGCAACTGCAATTGATTGAATAATTTGAGATGAGCCAAAATTCGAGATTTTTTTCCAACTTGCTTTTATTCCATTATTAGTATTTTTCCAAACATTATTAAAACCAGCATAAAGAACAGAGCTTCTTTGAGGATCTAATACATAAGGTGTAACCCATCCTGCATTTTCCCCAGTAGCACTACGGTCAATAGAATTTGAAAATGATTTGCCCCCATTTGTAGTTTTATATATAGAGCCATAATAGATTGAAACATAAAAAGCTTCTGGATTGGTTGGGTGGGCAATACATTCCATACCATCTGCACTATATAAATGCCCCCATTCATTATCAACAATAAAGCTTGTTCCATTATCTTGGCTTCCACCAACAATAATTCCTGGGAATTGGTTTGAAGTACCCATTCTATAAAATTGTGTAATTGATAAACCAGCAGAAATATCTACCCAATCATAACCACCATTTGCTGTAAATGATATACCACCATCGTGGCAAGCATATAATCGTTTGCCTGAAGGTGAAAATCGCAATTCGTGTACGTCAGCATGCACAAATGGTTTGGAATAATATCCATACCAATGTGTGTTCAGCTCTGCGGACTCAAATAAATCTGATGATTTCCAAATATTTACACCGCCCACATATACAGAACCTGAATTAACAGGGCTTACAGCCAAGCCTAAGTCATACATTCCTTGACCTTTCGAATCAGAACCTGTACCATCATACCAACCTAAATAATTTGGGTTTGTTGTGTTATTAGCTGTAATAATCCAGCTATCTCCTTCATCTTCCGATACAGCAAATTCTCTAAATCCATTATTTGATGAGCTGGAAGAAACAACATATACCATTGCTGGATCATTTGGTGTTACTTCTAAAGATATTCTATTTGAAGTTGCAACTGAATAAACTTGTTTCCAAGTTTCACCAGCATCTATTGATTTTAATACATTATTCGACCCAGAATAACCGTAGGAAGCTGCATAAATAACACTTGGATTTTCAGGATTAAATTCAATATCAATTATTGGTTTTTCACCATATTTGTTTTTCCAAGTTTCACCACCATCTGTTGATTTATAAATACCATCACTCGAACCAAGTACAAGAGTATTCTCTTCCTTTGGATGGGCAAGTAATCTGGTGAAAGTCTTATGATTACTCAATTCACGAGCAAGTCCAGATATATTCCAAGTAGCTCCATCATCTGTCGATTTGATAATACCTACGGAATAATAATTACTACCAGAGCCAATTGTCCCATCTGCATCACCAGTAACAACATAAATTGTTTTGGGATTAACCTTAGAAATTGCAATGTCCGTTACACCTAAACTTAAAAAATTTGAGTATGGATAATTTGTCCAAGTATTTCCTCCATTTTTGCTTCTCCAAACTCCGCCAGATGCAGTACCAATCCACAAATCTAATTCATTCTTTGGATTGAATCTAACAATATTAACTCTTCCAACTCCTTGTTCACGAGTATTATCAGAAGCAGGTGGCTCGAATGGTCCAATACTTGTCCATGTATGTTTTGCTTGGATTTGATTATCTACAGATTTGTTGTTATTAACTTTTTCCCAATTTTGATATTCTTGATAAATATCAAGACCATTAGGGAATATACCATTAGGGAAAGTTCGTTGCCCCCAGAAATATTCCCATCTTTTAAATTGCTTCCATCCTTTGCGAACGCTCGCATCTTCGGAATTGTAGTAATCATTCAATGTAGATTGTACTTCGTAAAAGTTGGCATCACTTTTCGATAAAATTTGATTAACTTGATTGTTTGCAGTAAGATTTATGTTAATAATAACAATTGCAAAAATTAGTAAGATAGAGATTCTCTTCATAATATTTAACTTAGTAAATATAATATAACAAAATAATGTTTAAATAAGTTACAAAGTTAAGTATTTTTTTTCAAAAAATTAACAATTCCTTAAGAATACATAATATATTATGAGTATTCTATTGTTGATTTATCAATTTTTAGAATTTTGGCAACTTCATAGCCAATTGATAAATTATTTCCTTCAAGATTAATTACAATTGGACCATAAAATGGTGCAATTTCTAAAAGAGTTATTTTCTTTCCTGGGATAAGACCAATTTCATCTAAGTAATTAATTAACTCATTATTTCGAGTATCAATACTACTAATCACACCTGAAATAACAGGTTTTAAATCAATCAATGAGATATTATCTTGGAGCGGAATTTCTCCATCTCTTCTTGGAATTGGATGACCCAATGGACTAAAATCAGGATCGCCAAGAATTGCTGTTACTTTTTCGATAAATTCATCACTAACATAATGCTCTAATTTGCAGGCTTCATCGTGAAGACGAGCAAGTTGGAAACCCATAGAGTCCCTTAAGTATGCTTCGAGCAAACGGTGATGTCTTAATACTTCTAAGGCAATTTTGTATCCATCATCAGTTAACGAAACTCCTTTATAAGAAGAATAGTTTACTAATTTCATTGATGCTAATCTTTTTAGCATACCCGTTACAGATGCACTTGAAATATTAAGTTCGTAAGCAATTTCAGATGTTGTAGCTTCATTTTTTTCTGTTTCTAATTTATAAATTACTTTTAAATAATTCTGAACAGATTCACTTAATTTTATCTCTACCATCATAATCCCATTTTCTTTAATTTAATAATAACAAAATTCAATATTAGGTATTACTAATATCACAAAATTATGATTATTTTTTGAATAATTATGAATTTTTATTTAAATATTAATTAAACCTAAGAAATAAGTTGCATTACTTTACAGTATTGAATGAATTTAATCAGCATTTTCAGTTTGCAATGATTTGTGTAATTCCATTTTATTTAATTTTCGCACTGCCAAGACTATAAATATGATTGATAGAATTGAAGAAAACAAATCACTTGAGGCTCCAGCGTACCAAACTCCATTTAAACCAAAAAATTGAGGTAAAATAAAGACTAATGGTAATAGAAAAATTAATTGCCTATTGAGAGTTGTAATAGCGGCTATTTTTGAATTGCCAATTGACTGATAATACATTGTTACAATGATTTCAAGACCAACTAAATAAATAAAGAATGTGAAAATTCTCATTGCATTTGCGCCAATCTTTATTAAATTTGGGTCGTTAGGAACGAAGAAAGTAATCAAGTATTCCGAAAATATCTGCAAGAACACAAAGCTAATAAATCCAATTCCAAAAGTAAGATAAGTGCCTATCAGCAAAATTTTCTTAGTTCTAATATAATTTTTAGCTCCAAAGTTATAACCAATAATTGGTCTTAGCCCAATACTAATACCAATAATCGGCACAAACATAAACGCCTCGATACCCGAAATTATGGACAATATTGCCACTCCTTGATGACCACCAAGATTGATTAATTGCCTATTTAACAAAAGAACAACAATACTGCCCGACACTTGTGTGATAAACGATGGAAAACCATTTCCCAAAAGGGGTAGCATTATTTTTTTGTGTAATTTTAGGTAATTTAATTTAATTTTCAAATTAGATTTCTTTGTAAAGAAAAATATAATTACCCAAAGAGCACTAACAAACATCGCAATATTTGTTGCTATTGCCGCTCCTTCCACTCCCCAATCAAACACAAAAATAAAAATATAATCAAGAACAATATTTAGTGCCGCTCCAATCATTTGAGTGAGCATCGCAATTGTTGGAAAACCCGTTGCTCTGATAAGGTTGTTCAAACCCATTGTCATTGATTGAAAAACCATTCCAAATAGTGAGATTTGCAAAAATGAATACGTATAATTCCTTACACTACCGTAACTACCCAGCAAATCCAAAAAACTATCAAAGAAAATTGTAATTATTATAATAGAAATTATAGGAAAAATTACACTTAAAGAAACAGCATTGCCAAGGAATTTTTCAGCAGCATCTTTGTCTTTCCTGCCCAAACTTAAGGAGACATTACTATTAGCACCAATACCAATCATAAATGCCAAGCCAAAAATTATCACCTGCAAAGGAAATACTAAAGCAACACCAGTTAAAGCTTCTGCACCTAACTTGTTTCCTACAAACATTCTATCAATAATATTGTACGAAAAAGTCATCAACATTCCAATTGTTGCTGGTAAAGAATACTCCAAAATCAGTTTGTTGATTGATTTTTCTTCAAATTTATTTAAATTACTCATTATTTTTTTAAATTACTCAAAAGTTTACTCTAAAAATGCCCATTTTATGGCTAATTCAAAATAGCGACCGGGCATTGGATAATATGAAGTGTAATAATATCCATAACCTAATAAATTTTTGAATTTTAAATTTAGGTAAGCACTCCCTAATTTTGCTTCAACAAATGCATTAATTCCATTATTCGAAAACGATTGATTGCTTTTTACTGTATAATACGAATTAAAAAATGGAATAATTCCAACTGGTTTAAAACTTGATAATACTTCGAACTCGACACCAATTCTCGCAATACTTTTGCCTACGCTATGTGTATAGAATGACTTTATTCCAACATTAATCAAAGGTTGAATATTTCCTAAAGTATCCGAATCATTAAATTGGGATTTTGTGAAAATTTCAGTATTGATATTGTTGTATTTGTGCTTGAAAGTTATGTCTAAACCGATAATATTTACATCTGACAACACCCAAAAACTATGAGTAAAGTCGTTATCACTTTCATTAAATTTTAAGTTAGACAAAGTAAGATTATGAATATTTCGCCAATACACATTACTTACAATTTCCATATTATTAAATTTCCAGTCAAAACCCGAAAGAAGCAAATTGTGAATTTCCAAATCATTCAACCCAGTTGCATAGAGATTAGGAACTTTCTGATTTAGCGAATAATCTGCGAAAATACTTAAATTGGTGTCAATCCGAAAATCTAATCTTCCTCCCAAAGCAATTCCATTATATTTATCTTGTGAAAAATACTTAACGCCGCCCGAAGCAGATGCAAATTCACCTAAATTTACTCTTGAATAACTATAAGCTGCTAAATATAAAATGTCTGTTTTTGGATAAAATTTACTTGAATCAAACATACTATAATTTACTTCATAGCCAAACTTTAAATTCAAGTATTTTTTCTTTAATTCGTAACTTGATGAATTTGCGAATGTTAAAGAAATATTTTCATATTCCTTGATACTATCTAAAGTTGGATAAAGTAAATGGTCTGCATCCTGAAACATATAATCGTCATAAATGAAACTTAAATTTGAACTAATTGATTGATTAAATGTTGTATCGAAGTATTTCAAATATGAAGCAGTTAAATTATGTTGAAATAATCTTGAATCTAAGTTCCGAAAAATTGGAATGGATTCAATTTCATCAAATATAACATCTTTGTTAGAAATCTCGCTAATTTCTGTAGCCTTGTTTCCGCCATTTTCTCCAATTCTATAACTTGAGTAATTCTCTGATAATGATACATTTGATAATGAATCTAAATTCCATCTTAACTTTGCTCTCAAGTTCCAGCTTTCAATACTTTGATTTACGTAAGTTCCCGGTGAATTCATACTACGAAAACCTAATGTAATATTCATATTTTTTGCAAAATTCTGTGAATAAATTCCGTCAGCTGCCAAAAAATCATCAATTCCTTGATAATACCAAAGCTTGGTGTAGGGCAATTGTGTATTATGTATAATTTCTTGAATATTAATTACAGCAGAAGTCGAGTTTTTGCCGAAAATCGCTGATTGAGAACCGCGAAGTATTTCGATACTTTCGATACTTTCAATCGATATTAGGCTTAGATTGTAATTATTTGTTATTGAATTATTTAAAGTAGAATTATTTAATCTAATATTTGCCCCATTAGGAAATCCACCATCAATTATCATTGAATTATCTGAACCTGCAAGACCTAAATTAACAGGGGAACCAATGTGATAATTATAAAACAAATCAGAAATTGTAGAGTATGATTGAAAGAGTAAGTCACTTTTCCTAATTTCATCAAATTTTAGAATTTTTGTACTTGTGATGGATCCTAATTGAGAAAGTGGTTTCCACAATCCAATTGTATCCATCACAAATTTATCTGAAACTATTTGAGTAGAATCAATAACTTGATTTTTTTGAAGACTATCTCGTTCGGTTCTTCTTTCTTCTTGAGCAAAAGCAAAAGTATTAGATAAAACTAAAATTAATATACAAGTAAAAAAGTATTTATCTAATATAGTTTTCATTACTCACAAAGTAAAAAATGGAAACTACTCGATACCATCGAGCAATGTTTCTTCTTCAGCAATTTCTTCTTCCCTTGGAACAGCTGCAATATCTGCAATTCTATCGCCTTGGTCTAATCTAATCAATCTCACGCCTTGAGTATTTCTACTAAGCAGACTAATATTCTTAACAACTTGGCGAATTATTACAGCATTTTGGGTCATTACCACAAGCTCGTCGCTTTCCATAACTGTAATTAAACTAACAACTTTACCTGTCTTGTGGGTGGTTTTCATAGAGATAACACCTTTCGAACCGCGATTAGTCATTCGGAATTCATTAACTTTTGTTCTTTTGCCGTATCCATTTTCACCAACAATTAAAACTTGTTGTTCTGGTGTATTAACAGCTATCATCGAAACAACAAAATCATCAGGGGAGAGTCGTATTCCGCGAACACCCGCTGCTGTCCTGCCCATTGAACGAACATCAGTTTCTTTGAATCTGCAAGCAAATCCACTACGTGAACCAATGATAATTTCATTACTGCCATCGGTAACTTTTGCTGAAACTAATTTATCATCGTCATTCAAAGTTAAAGCACGAACGCCTGTAGAACGAATTTTTGCAAATTCTGTTAAATCAATTCGCTTAACAGTTCCTAATTTGGTACACATAAAGATATAATAATCTTCTGTAAACTCTTTGATTGGCAATACTACAGTTACTTTCTCATCTTCTTGCAAATTTAATACATTTGTTAATGCTCTTCCTTTTGCTATACGAGAGCCTTCGGGTAAATCGAAAACTCTAATATTATAAGCTCTTCCTGCATCAGTAAAGAATAATAAATAATTATGATTAGTTGCTTGATAAATTGTTTCGATAAAGTCATCATCACTTGTAGTTGCACCGCTTACTCCTCGCCCACCTTTATTCTGCTTGCGATATATAGATAAAGGAGTACGTTTGATCAATCCACGATGAGTAATCGTAACTATAACTTCATCATCTGGAATTGTATCTTCTCTTTTATATTCAGTCTCGTCTTCTCTAATTTCTGTTCTTCTATCATCGCCAAACTTATTCTTAATTTCTTCCAATTCATCAGATATAATTTGCATTTGCAATTCAAAGCTTGCTAAAATTGACTTTAATCTTTCGATTGTTTGTAATATTTCGCGATATTCTTCTAAAATTTTATCTCGTTCGAGAGCTGTTAATCTTTGTAATCGTAAATCTAAAACTGCTTTAGCCTGAATTTCTGACATACCGAATTTAGATTGCAGAGCTTGGGAAGCAATTACTGGATTAGCAGAAGCACGAATTGTTTTAATTACTTCATCTAAATTATCTAATGCAATAATGTAGCCTTCCAAAATATGAGCACGCCTTTCTGCAGCAGATAGTTCAAATTGAGTACGCCTAACAATCACTTCGTTACGATGCTCGATAAAGTATTGCATCATATCTTTCAAATTCAATTCTCTTGGTTGCCCTTTAACTAAAGATAGCATATTAGCACCAAAAGTAATTCTCAAATTTGTATGTTGATATAATTTGTGTAATACTACATCAGGGACAGCGTCTTTCTTTAATTCAATTATCAATCTAACCATTTCCTTACGGTCAGATTCGTCTCTAATATCAGAAATTTCCTCAATTACTTTTGATTTGACTAATTCAACTATTTTTTCAATAAGGGATTTCTTTATTACTTGATAAGGTAATTCATGGACGATAATTCGTTTCTTCCCGGTTTTTGTTTCGCCTATGGAAGTTTTTGCTATCACGACAATTTTACCACGTCCTGTATGATAAGCATCGTAAATTCCATTTCTTCCGTTAATTATTCCACCAGTTGGAAAGTCAGGACCGGGCACAAATCTCATTAAATCAGAAATCTCTGCTTCAGGATTTTGAATCAAATATTGAATTGCATTTATAATTTCTGTTAAATTGTGAGGTGGGATATTTGTAGCCATACCCACGGCAATACCGCTTGAACCGTTAATTAACAAGTTTGGTAATACACTTGGTAATACTTTTGGCTCTTTTAATGAATCATCAAAATTAGATTGAAAATCAACTGTATCTTTATCTAAATCTTTGAGCATATAAGCTGCCATTGCCGACATACGAGTTTCGGTATAACGCATAGCAGCAGGGCTATCGCCATCAATCGAACCGTAGTTACCTTGTCCGTCAACTAACTTGTATCGCATCGACCAAGGCTGGGCTAATCTTACCATTGCATCATAAACTGATGAATCACCATGAGGGTGATATTTACCCAAAACTTCACCCACCAAACGGGCACTTTTCTTATAAGGGCGATTATTGTGCAAACCCATTTCTTGCATTGCAAAAAGGATTCTACGATGCACTGGTTTGAGTCCGTCACGCACATCTGGAAGAGCACGCGAAACAATTACACTCATTGCATAGTCCAAATAGGAACTTTGCATTTCTTCTTCTAAAACGGTCGGAAATATTCTATTAATATCGAGTAAAGACATATTGAAAAGCTAATTAAAATAACTTACAAAATTAAGCATTTTTGAGGGATAATTTATAAAATGTGGAAGAATAATACTCTTAAATTGTAATGATTTTTTACAATGAGATTTTTTGATATGTCAGTTTCTTATTTAAATTAAATCATTCCAAATATAACAAAATAAATTAAATGTTAAGATTTACTGCTTGGATAATAATTCATCTAATAATTCATCTAATAATTC